>JBJEQL010000390.1:0-6112 GCA_051881735.1 Oscillospiraceae bacterium | reverse complement strand
CTCTTATTTTTGAAGAAACAACTGTATATGATTATGAGATACTGCTGAAAAGACTCCGTGAACAGGCATTCCTTAACGCAGGCGTAAGAATAGTTTTCTCCGACCTGCGAAACGAGGCTGAACCGGTAACGGAAGTTCTCCACTATGAGGGCGGTATAAGAGAGTTTGTTGAGCATATCCACAAGACAAGAGGACTTGAACCGCTTACACAGAAGGTAATTTATGTCAGCGGAGTTCAGGGTGACTCAACTGCGGAAGTTGCGATGCAGTATAACGACTCCTATAATGAAGTCATACTTTCATTTGCGAACAACATTCACACCATTGACGGCGGTTCGCATGAAACAGGCTTCAAAAATGCACTTACAAAGGTACTCAACGACTACGGCAAGAAATTCAATCTCCTTAAAGACGGAGAAAAGCTTATCGGTGAGGACGTTCGTGAAGGTTTGACAGCTATCGTTTCGGTCAAGCTCACAAACTGCGAATTTGAAGGACAGACAAAGGGACGTCTTGGAAATCCCGAGGTAAGACCCTTTGTTGAAAACATGGTATATGAAAAGCTAATGTGCTACCTTGAAGAAAATCCTGCCGAGGCAAGGGATATTTTCGACAAGTCAATGGCTGCACAGAGAGCAAGAGAAGCTGCAAAGAAAGCCCGTGAAACTGCAAGAAGAAAATCGGCTATGAACTCGGCTTCACTCCCCGGAAAGCTTGCCGACTGCTCCGAAAAGGACGTTGAATTCACAGAGATATACATTGTCGAGGGAGATTCTGCGGGCGGTTCCGCAAAGCAGGGACGTGACAGACGTTATCAGGCGATACTTCCTCTTTGGGGTAAGATGCTCAACGTTGAAAAGGCACGAATCGACAAGGTTTACGGCAATGAAAAGCTTATGCCTGTCGTTACTGCGCTCGGAACTTCTATCGGTGAGGATTTCGATATTTCAAAGCTTCGTTACGGAAAGATCATTATTATGGCCGATGCCGATGTCGACGGTTCGCATATCAGAACGCTGCTTCTGACATTCTTCTTCCGCTTTATGCGTCAGCTCATCTCAAACGGCAATGTTTATATCGCACAGCCTCCCCTTTTTAAGGTATGGAGAGGTAAGCAGGTAAGATATGCATTCTCCGATGAGGAAAGAGATGTTTATATCAAAGAGCTTGCAGGAGAAAACAACGCCAAGGTCGATGTTCAGCGATACAAAGGTCTTGGTGAAATGGATCCCGATCAGCTCTGGGAAACGACAATGGATCCCGAACGCAGAACTATTATCAAGGTTGAAATGGAAGACGCTGTAAAGGCGGATGAGATATTCACTATCCTTATGGGTGACAAGGTCGCTCCCCGTAAGGAGTTCATTGAGAAAAACGCTAAGTTTGTCGAAAATCTTGATATATAAATTTTTATTTTTGGAGATAACCTCATGGGAATGTTAAAAGAAATGTTCAGCGATAATCCGGACGAAAACTATCAGAAAAGAGAACCCGTCTTTCTTGCAAAAGCAAAATATACAAGCAATGCAGAAATGATACTTTCGGGCTATAAGACCTTTCAGAAAAAATATGTGATAAAAAAAGTAGTACTCAAAATGCTGCTTGTCGTTATTGCTGTTATTTCATCGGTACTTATGCTTCTGACTTCGGAAAGCGGAGATATCAGACCGATATTTATGATACTGATCTGCGTTGTTATCGGATCTTACTTTATCTCACAGCCGATAAAAAATCAAAAAGAGGTAAAAAAATCGGCGGAACAGCTCGAAGGTACGGAATATGAGATCGAAATAACCGACCAGACGATAAAGATCACTATGCCTTCGGCAGTAGATAACGAAGAAACGGTTATTAACGAAGATGGCGAAAGTACGGATATGCCCGAAGAGATTGAAACTGAAGACAACGGTGTTCCTGCAACGCTTATTCATCTTGACGGTGCAGTTGATATTATCGACCGTGACGATATGTTCATAATATGCGTTGGAAAGAAATATGTTTTCATCGTTCCGCAGGATGTTTTCTCCGAAGAAGAACTGGAAAACACACGCCACAAGCTTGCGGCGATCATGGGTATCCGATATAAAATTGACGATTAAAAAAATATAACGTTTTTGATTTGTTCAGCTGAAAAAGAACAGGAGATGTTTTAATTTGTATAATGACGAAAACGCAAAGGTTATACACAGAGATATTGAACTGGAAATGAAAAAATCATTCCTTGAATATTCCATGTCTGTAATCGTTGCAAGAGCGCTCCCCGATGTCCGTGACGGTCTTAAGCCTGTTCACAGACGTATTATCTACACAATGAATGACGCAGGAAATACTTCCGACAAGCCTTACCGTAAGTGCGCATACACAGTCGGTGAAGTTCTCGGTAAATATCACCCTCACGGTGACGCATCTGTATACGATGCACTTGTAAGACTTGCGCAGAATTTTTCACTCCGCTATCCTCTTGTTGACGGTCACGGAAACTTCGGTTCAATAGACGGCGACCCCCCTGCTGCTTACCGTTACACAGAAGCAAGAATGGCTAAGATCGCAGGCGAAATGCTTGCGGATATCAACAAGAACACTATCCCCTATACCTCAAACTATGATGATACGCTGAAAGAACCTGAGGTTCTTCCCTCACGTTATCCGAATATTCTTGTAAACGGTTCGACAGGTATCGCAGTTGGTATGGCTACGAATATCCCACCGCATAACCTCACAGAAACTATCAATGCAATTCAGCACCTTGTCAAGAATCCCGATGCCGAACTTGACGAGCTTATGGAATATATAAAGGGACCTGACTTCCCGACAGGCGGTATAATCATGGGCAGAGCAGGCATTCGTGCCGCTTATGCAACAGGACGAGGAAAAATTATCCTTCGTTCGGTGACAAATATCGAAGAAATAAAGGGAAGAAACTGCATTGTTGTAACAGAGATTCCCTACATGGTCAACAAGGCAAGACTTATCGAAAATATCGCAAACCTTGCAAAGGACAAGCGTATCGAGGGAATACACAATATCCGTGACGAATCGGATAAGGATCACGCAGTTCGTATCGTGATCGAACTTAACAAGGACGCTATCCCACAGCTTGTTTTAAACAAGCTTTTTGCAAACACACAGCTTCAGGATACTGTCGGAATAATCATGCTTGCGCTTGTAAGAGGCGAGCCAAAAATTCTGACACTTAAGCAGATACTCACGGAATATATCGACTTCCAGGTTGATGTTATCCGCAGAAGAACAGAGTTTGACCTTAAAAAAGCCGAGGAAAGAGCTCACATTTTAGAGGGCTTGGTTATCGCTTCGGATAATATTGACGAGGTTGTTAATATCTGCCGCAGTTCAAAAGACCCGAATGAAGCTAAGTCAAGACTTATGGAACGTTTCGGCATTTCCGAGATCCAGGCGAATGCTATCGCACAGATGAGAATTATCCAGCTCACAGGTCTTGAAAGACAGAAAATTGAAGATGAACTCGCTGAACTTGATGCAAAGATAGCAGAATATAAGGAGATCTTGAGCAGCCATGAAAAGGTTCTTGAGATAATGTCCGAAGAACTTGAAGTAGTTAAGAATAAGTACGGCGACGACAGAAGAACTTCGATTGAAAGCATTACAGGCGAAGTAGATATCGAAGATCTTATACCTGTTGAGGAATGTGTTGTTACCTATACAAACATCGGCTATATCAAGCGCCAGCCCGTAAGCGACTATAAGGCTCAAAGACGAGGCGGTAAGGGAGTAACGGGAATGAAGCAGCGTGAAGAGGACTTCGTTGAAGAAATGTTCATCTCGTCCTCGCATGACAATGTGCTGTTCATCTCAAACAAGGGTATAATGTATAAGCTCAAATGCTTTGAAATTCCCGAAGGCTCGAAGCAGTCAAGAGGAACAAATGCAGTTAATCTCCTGCCGCTTGCCGAGGGTGAAAAAATCGCCGCAATGATAAAAACTACCGACTTCGACAGCGGTAAGAATATCATAATGGTAACGAAAAAGGGCAAGATAAAGCGTACATCACTTGATGCATATAAGAACGTCCGCAAGAATGGACTTATCGCAATTGGACTTGACGAGGGCGATGAAATTGCAGGCGTACGAATGACCGACGGAAACGCTCAGGTCATGGTCGCAACAAAGAACGGCTATGCTATTCGAATCGAAGAAAGCGGCATACGCAAAATGTCACGTTCAGCTCACGGCGTAAAGGCAATTAAGCTTCGTGAGGGCGATGAGGTCGTTTCAATGGCAAGAGTCCGTGACGGCGCAACAGTCCTGACAGTTACCGATAAGGGTAACGGCAGACGCTGCGAGCTTGACGCATATAGGATCCAGAATCGTGGCGGTTACGGTATGCTTAACTATAAGGTTTCCGAAGAAAAGGGCTATGTCTGCGGAATCAAGGTCGTTGACGAAACTGACGATATCATCATGATCTCCGATGACGGCGTAATTATCAGAATTCGTGCAAATGATATCCGTGTAATGGGAAGATACGCAACAGGCGTCCGCCTTATGCGAGTATCGGACGGCGTTAAGGTAGTGTCATTCACAAGAGCGGAGCATGACGACAGTGCAGAAACAGCTAAAGTTGAAGAACCGAGCGAAGCAGAGCTTGAAGCTGAGATGAAAGCAGCCGCAGCCGAAGAAAGCAGCGAAGTCATAATCGAGGAAGAAGTTCCCGATGATGACAACGGAGAGGAATAATTCGGAATTATTGCAGACCAACATTTGTAGTTAAAACCGCGAAGCGGACGAAAAGTTTCGCTAATTCTGTAAGAATTTAGCCTTATTCAAAGGCTTGTGGGTGTCCAGAGGGCAAAGCCCTTGGTCGCTCTCGCAAGAGCGAAACACCCTAAACTTTAGCGCAGCGTTTGCAGCGATAGAGCGAAAAACCAACAAATAAAAAGCGCAATTCACATCAAAAAGGTGAAACGGAAATGATAAACAAAGTCGTTAAAACCATATAATGTGAATTGCGCAATTTTCTTTCCCATAAAAACAAACTCTCCTCGGCGAATAAACGTGAGAAGCGAAGCGCCGAGCGTTTTAAGCCGACAACGTTTGAACGGCGGTGGGTTTTGAACAGCAGCGTTCGTTAAGTGGGACGGGAAAACCGTTCCATATATAGAACATCGGAGATTAACGGGCGGATATGGAATCCGCCCCTACACTTTTGGTATACAGCGTTGAAGCATAAATACACTCACTTCGTTCGTGCATTTACGCTTCAAGGAAAGTTTACTTTAGGAAGAAAGAACAAAGCGCAATTCAATTTTATAGGTTTAACAAATTGATTTCTCATATCCGTTTCACCTTTTTGATTGAATTGCGCTTTTTATAGCTATATTTTATTGTGCTTTTGCTGCAAGCCTTGCGCTTTAGTTTTAGGAATTTCGCTCTTCTGCTAAAGGTCATAAATGACCTGCGACCAAGGGCTTTGCCCTCTGGACACCCACCACCTTTGAAAAGGTGGACGAAACTTTTCATTGGCTCCGCAACACCCGACAAATGTCAGCTACGCAATAATTACGCATTACGCATTACGAATTATGCATTAAATAGTTACTTACTCGAATCAATATACTTCCAATATCCTTTGAGATATATTCCGCCCGATATAACCGTAAGTGCAGTTGCTATCCATATTAATGTTTGATTTATAATATTCACAACGGCTGCTGCGGTTGAACCTGCTTCTACTGAAAGGCAGAGTGTAAAAAGGATAACTACTTCTGCGACAAGTGTGAAAGCGGTTTTCAGTTTTCCCCATATTCCTGCGGCTACGACTACGCCCTCATTTGCGGTGACAAGTCGAAGTCCCGAAACCATAAATTCTCTCGTCATGATGATAATTACAGGAACTGCTCCGATCATTCCGAGCTGACAGAAACAGATAAGCGCCGAAAGCACAAGAACTTTATCTGCAAGTGGGTCGAGGAACTTTCCGAATGTGGTAACAAGATTTCGGCTTCTTGCAATATGCCCGTCAAGTGCGTCCGTTACTGATGCGGCGATGAAAAGAACGAGCGCTATAACCTTTGAAAACGGCATGAAATCCGTCAGCAGGAAAAACACGAAAAACGGAACAAGGATAACTCTT
>JBJEQL010000389.1:0-6128 GCA_051881735.1 Oscillospiraceae bacterium | reverse complement strand
AAAAGGTCGTTATCATTGAGGACGTTATGACTTCCGGCAAGGCGCTTAAAGAGGTCATGCCGAAGCTTACAGGTGCAGCAAACGTAGATGTTACCGGAATGGTAATTACCGTTGACAGAATGGAAAAAGCACTTAATTCCGATAATTCCGCAGTTCAGGAAGCATACAAGGAATTCGGTGTTAAGGTATATTCTATCGTTACTATCAATGATATCATAGATGCGATCGAAAACGGAGTTATCGGCGGCAAGGAATACCTTGACAAGATGCTCGAATACAGAAAAACTTACGGTGTACAGGCATAACTATAATTTCTGAAAGGAATGAACATAATATGAGCGTTAAGCTGAACCTTACAGTTGCAGGTGCTGAAATTCTTGATTCAATTGTTTTCATGGAGAAATCTCCTGCATACGCTGCGTTTAAAGAAGAGATTGAAAAGATACTTGCCGATTTCAACAAGAACAAGAAATTCGGCGAGATCGATGTAAGAGCGCTTGTAGACGGCTCGGAAGATGCACTTGTAAATATGCAGAGAGCGTATCTTATCTGGACTTTCAACGAGGATTACGGCAAGAAGCCACTCGAGGAATCGGAGTACACAAAGTTCCTTAAGCTTTTTGTAAAGTCGCAGGAAAAGGCTCTTATCGAAGCAAACGGCGGCAGCAAGACTATTGCGACTGACGAGATACCTTCGTTCATCAAGAACTTTGTCAGCGAGGTTTCGGCTAAACCTGAACTTTTCAACAGCCTTAAAGAATTCTTTGCAGGCTATGTTTATGGTTATTTCTTCAACTATCTGAGCGAACAGAAGGTAATGAAGCAGTATGCGGAATTCCTTGTATGCCTCGGAATCATGTCAAACAAGATCACCACGACCGAATCGCAGAAGCAGCAGATCCTTCCGAAGATGGCGCTCCTGCTCAACAATGACCGTTTTAAGTATATCAGCGGAAATATCCCCGTTGATGTTATGTTCAATATCGTTTTTGAGCGTTTTGAACTCTCTAACCTTACTGTTAAGGAAGAAGAGATCATCAAGTCTGCTCTCAGAGAGTATATGATCTCCAATTATGAATACAACGAAGATGAAGCATTGATTTCCGATACAGTTGTTACCGGAATCATGTCGCAGCTTAACAGCAAGTATGTATGCTCTGTTGATTTTTCGTCTGATCTTCATAAGAATTCATTCGCAGGAGAGAGGATCTTCCTTGACGGTGATAAGGAAGATCTTGGCGAATATACATACGATAAGCTTCTTTCCGTTATTGCAGGAAAGTGCGAGCTTAACTTTGACGAATACTATTCTTCTGACAATCAGCCTGAGATCAATACAGCCCTCAGCACCGACTGCAAGGGCTACCGCTATCCGCTCGTTGCAAAGCAGGATGGAAAATACTGGTTCTGCGATATTTATAAGGAGCTTATATTCCCATATACCGATGAGAATATCTTTGTTCCTGTCAAGGCAGAGAGCCTTCCACTCGATGAATTCCCATTCACCGATTCTGCTCTCAGAACAAACATCATCTGTTTCCTCGGCGGAATCGAGAAGGAAACTTACACAGTTCGTTCCGATAAGCTCAAGCTTGTTGACGATATTGCTGTTATCAAGCGTTCAGGCGGCAGTGACGCAGAGAAGAAGATGCTCGTTCTTGAAAAGCTTCTTTATATCATTTCGGGCAATATGGACAGTAAGTCTTATAAAAATCTTTTTGATGACTGCGTTTTCGGTTCAAAGCTTTATGATGATTATATCCGTTACAGAATGGATTGTCTTTTTGCTGACGGAATCAAGAGCCATGACGCAAAGAAAAACCTTCTTGACAACATTAACAGCATAAGCAAATAAGGAGTGCGTTATACTATACTTATGAGTGATTCAAAATTAGGACGGATCATATTATCCGCCGCTGCAGTATGCATGACTGCTTTTATGCTGGCATCCTGCGGTCAGTATTCAGCCGGTGACAATCTTGTTTACAGTGCAATTGAAGAATACGACAACGGAAACTATGAAACGGCGCTTGCCAAGCTGCATGAGGCCGGTCAGAAAAAGTTTAAAGCGATGAAGCAGGAGAATTACTATTTTTATCTCGGCGAAACTTACTTTAAGCTTGGTGAATATGAAAAGTCGCTGAATGCTCATCAAAAAGCTTTGCAAATAAAGCCGACTTTGTTCAAAAGCAGAGTTACAGTCGGTGTCTGCTATAGTAAGCTCGGTCAGCCGGACGAAGCGCTCAAGGCTTATGAAAAGGCTCTTGAATATGATCCGGAAAACGCCGATTCAGTCGGACTTTATATAAGTCTGGCATCACTTTATATTTCACAGAACAAACCATATACTGCAATAGATTATCTTGAAAAAGCTTCGGAAATTTATCCCGAACATCCTGCGGCTCATGCATATCTTGCGATAGCTTACGCAATGGCTTATGAATATGATAAGTCGGATGAACAGCTCGTTCTTGCATCGGGTTATGGATATGATAAGATCGACGAGATAAAGGAACGTATAGACGAGGTCAAGAAATTTCAGAAGTAAGAAACGGAGTATCCAATGCTTGAAAATGCGCTTGTAAATAAGAATAAATCAGTAAACTATAAGGATATGTCCAAACAGCTTGAAGATAACCTCTGCGAACTTCAGCAGAAGATCAAAGAGAAAAAACTGCCCGTTATTATCCTGCTTGAAGGCTGGGGCGCTTCCGGTAAAGGACAGCTTATCTCCGATATCATAAAGATGCTTGACCCTCGTTTCTTTAAGGTTTATTCAACAATGCCTGCGAACGAATATGAAAAGCGATATCCGCTGATGAAGCGTTTCTGGGCAAATATCCCGCTGTACGGAACAATGTCGATCATGGACAGAAGCTGGTATCAGGAGCTTGCGATAGCAAAGCTTGAGGACGGCGTTTCGGACGAAGAATATGAACGCCGAATTCGTGAAGTAAATACATTTGAACGTCAGCTTACGGATGACGGTTATCTTATCATAAAGCTTTTCCTGCATATTTCACGTCAGGAACAGAAAAAGCGCTTTTTAAAGCTTAAAGAGGACAGCGCAACAAAGTGGCGTGTTACCGAACTGGACAAGAAGCGCAACAAGAACTATGATATCTATTATAAGCAGTTCGATGATATGCTTACAAAGACGAACACTCCGTGCAGCCAATGGAAAATAATTGATACTACTGACCGCCAGTTCACACGTTTTCAGGTGTTCAATATCCTTGTAAGCCAGATAACAAATGCGGTTAATACACAAAAAACGTATAACATTTCCGATCTTTCCGAGAACGTATGCTATGAGCCTGCACCAAGGCTTGCAGATGTGCGTCTTGAGGGTAAAACAGTTCAGCCGTCCAAGTATTTTGATGAGCTGAAAAAGGCGCAGAAGGAACTTGCCAAGCTTCACGGTAAGCTTTATAAAAAGAAAATACCTGTCGTTATGGTTTTTGAAGGCTGGGACGCTGCAGGCAAGGGCGGTGCAATAAAACGAATCGGTACAGCGCTTGATCCACGAGGATATGAGGCTATACCTATCGCTGCGCCTGATCAGAGAGAGCTTAACCACCATTATCTTTGGAGATTCTGGAACAATCTTCCCAAGACAGGACATATTACGATCTTCGACCGCTCATGGTACGGACGTGTTATGGTCGAACGTATTGAAAAGTTCACACCCGAAGAACGCTGCCGCATGGCTTTCCGTGAGATAAACGAATTCGAGCAGGAACTTGCCGACAGCGGCGTCGTTATTATGAAATTCTGGCTCCAGATCGATAAGGACGAACAGCTCCGCAGATTTACCGAACGCCAGAATACGCCGTCTAAGCAGTGGAAGATCACCGATGAGGACTGGCGTAACAGAGAAAAATGGGAGGAATATGAAAAAGCAGTCGATGAAATGATCCAAAAAACTTCGACCCGGATCGCTCCCTGGAATATCATTGAGGCGAACAACAAAATGTATGCTCGTCTGAAAATAATGAATATTGTTATTGACAAGCTTAATTATATTATTAAAAACAGTTGATTTGTATTACGCAGTTCGGGTAACCGGACTGCGTTTTTTATATAGTTTTTTTAGCTATTAAATAAAAATGGCCGTTTTATGCAGAATAATTTGTATAAAAATGGTATTGAATAAATGTAGTTAAAAATGTATAATAATTGTATATGCTTATTTACTTGAGCATAATGACAAATGCAGGATTTTTCAATGTATACATGTTGAATGGATCTCTGCGGTTAATGAAAACTTTGGCGTGTTAGAAAGAAATAACCATTTTTGTATGAGGTGGACATAATGAAAAAAATTAAAGTTATCAAACTAATTGCTTGTTTTGCAATGGCTCTTTCGGTTCTTGCGCTGAGCGGATGTGTGCGTGAGTCGGATAAGGTTCTTAAAATGGCTACGAATGCTGAATTTCCACCGTATGAATATTATGACGGATCGGAAATTGTCGGTATTGATGTGGATTTTGCAAGAGCTATTGCTGCCGATATGGGATATAAACTGGAGATAGTAGATATGGACTTCGGTTCGATTATTTCTGCTGTCCAGAGCGGAAAGGCTGATATTGCTGTTGCGGCTATGTCTGTTACAGAGGAAAAGCTTCAGCAGATAGATTTCAGCGACACTTATGCAACAGCTTCACAGCTGATAATCGTTCCCGAAGAAACAACTATTTCCTCTGTTTCGGACCTTACCGGAAAGAGGATCGGTGTTCAGATCTTTACAACCGGTGATGTATATGCCGGAGATATCGAGGATGCTACCATCGAACGCTTCAATAAGGGATATGAAGCAATTGACGCGCTTAAAGATGGCAAAGTTGATGCGGTTGTTATCGACAGCGAGCCTGCTAAGGTTTTTGTAGAAGAAAATGAAGGCCTGCGTATCATTGATGAGCCCCTTACAGAAGAGGAGTATGCTGTGGGTGTTGCAAAGGGAAATACCAAACTTCTCAACAACATCAATAAATCTATCCAAAAGCTTAAAGAGTCGGGTGAACTCGATAGAATAAAAGCAAAATATATCAATGCAGATTGATTCTTGTTCAAAATGTGACAAAAAGAATACAATTTATATACAAATAGGTTCATATCATTGACTTTTGATATAAATGCTGTTATTATTGTAAAGGTAGAAAATTCAGCATGAAAGGAGGAAGTTATTTTGAGCGAATTTAATCTTTGTTACGGCTGTATGAATCCAAATGATGATGCTGAAGGCGGAGTCTGCAAGATTTGCGGCTATAATGAAAATGCTCCATATCTTCCGTCTTATCTTGCGCCGGGAGTAATGCTTCGCGACCGTTATGTGGTTGGAAAGCTGCTCTCATACAACGGCGAAAGTGCAAATTATATCGGTTTCGATACTATCACACAGAGTAAGGTTGTTATTAAGGAATACATGCCCGATACTCTTTGCGAAAGAGAGCCGGGAAAAAGCATTATTAATGTTGCTCCGGAGTATGTTGCTCAGTATAAAACGCTGATGTCCGAATTTGTTGAGCTTAACAAGACAATTTCCAAGATGCGCAGCCTGAGCCATATCATTCCTGTTATGGATATGTTCGGCGACAACAATACAGGCTATGTTGTTCTCGTATATTTTGAAGGCACAACGCTTGAGAAGTACATTGAACGCAACGGCGGAAGACTTACATGGGAAACTGTGCGCAGATTTTTTCCACCAATATTTACAACGATCTCGTTAGTGCATAATGCAGGACTTGTCCACAGAGGGATATGCCCGAATAATATCCTTATCGGAGAAAACGGTGATATCAAGCTTACCGGTTTTGCAATTTCCGATGAGAGAACGGCGAATACTGAGATCGCACCGGAGATTTTCAGCGGATATGCTGCTCCCGAGCAGTATAATTCATCGGCACGTCAGGGAACATGGACAGATGTTTATGGCGTTTCTGCGCTGCTTTACAAGGCTCTGACCGGTGTAACTCCCGTTGACGCAGCGTCACGTCTTACGGACGATACGCTTGAAGCTCCGTCAGATGTTGTTCCTGAGATACCTAAAAGTGTTTCCGATGTTATAATGAGCGGTATGGAACTTGACGGTGAGAAGAGAATACAGACTGTGACCGAACTCGTTA
>JBJEQL010000388.1:0-6129 GCA_051881735.1 Oscillospiraceae bacterium | reverse complement strand
GTATTGCTGTCGAACGAATCAACGTCTATGATATTTTCGGGAAGTCCCAGCTTTTCAAGCATATCCCCGAGGCTGAGGTCTGCCTGTATCTCATACATATCCTCGCCGACCTTGACGATGCTCTGGACTACCTCGTCATTTTCGTCATAAATCTCGCCGACAAGCTCTTCGATGATATCTTCCATTGTGATTATGCCGCTCGTTCCGCCATAATCGTCCTTAACGACTGCAATGTGTATCTTGGAACGCTGCATATCGACAAGCAGCTCGGAGATAAGCTTGCCTTCATGGACATAGAGCGCTTTCTGGACAATGCTTTCGATCGAAGCTGCCTTTGCGCCGTTTTCGCCGAACATCAGCGCAAAAAAGTCCTTATCCGTAATAAATCCGATAATATTGTCAATGCTTTTTTCATATACGGGAAGTCGTGAATAACGCTCGTTAATAAAGATATCTCGTATCTCATCAATGCTGTCGGTGATATCGACTGCGCTGACCTTAACTCGGGGAATAAGTATCTCCTCGCAGGTCGTATCGTCAAATTCAAGCGCAGAACGGACAAGCGTACTTTCATTCTTTTCAAGAACGCCCTCGTCCTCGATCTCGTCAATGATATATTTCAGTTCGTCCTCGGTAACGCTCGGGGCGTTATCCTTTGATTTGAACAGCTTTGAGGTGAGTTTCTGCAGCTGCAGGAACAGGAATGAGATCGGTGTGAGCAGCCAGCATATAAAGCTCAGGAGTCCCGATGTTCCCACGGCATAGCTTTCGGCGTTCTGCTTTGCCATGGATTTCGGAAGTATCTCACCGAATGTCAGGACAAGCACGGTGATGACAGCCGTTGACACAGCAACGCCCGAAGCACCCATAAGGTTTGTAAAAACGACCGTACCGAGCGATGAGAGCAGGATATTCACAACGTTGTTTCCGACAAGGATAGAAGTTATGGTCTTATCGAAATTTTCTGCAAGTTTAAGCGTTCTTTGTGCGCTTTTCTTGCCGTTTGCGGCCTCGTGTTTAAGGCGTATCTTATTTACCGATGATATCGCAGTTTCCATTGATGAAAAAAGTGCTGAAAATGCGATGAGAACTATTATCGCCGTAATGGCGGCAGGGAGATTATCCAAAATATTTTTTTCCTTTCTTTGTTCAAGTTGGTCTTTATGACCGATCACATACATTTTTCCAATGTAAATATAACACAACACTATGGAAAAATCAAGAGTTTTTGCCATTTTATGGCTTAATTAACATAAATTTATTGTTTATGAAAGCTTTATTTTACAATTATGTGGTAATATTTAATAATGCGCTGTGATCAATGCGTAATTCGTAATGCGTAATGCGTAATTATTGCATAGCCGGCATTTGTCGTAAAAAATTAGGAAACGGGTTTCCCGTCCCGATTTAGCACGATTATTTTTTCGGAAAAATAAATAATAAACAACGTTCCGAAATATGATAAAAAACTGAAAGGTAATTGACAGAATGTTTGAACGTTTCATTCATAAAATAGTCGGGATATTTCCCGAATGTATACAAAAGCTTTATTACAAATATGAATCTGCTCTGCTATATATATTTTTCGGCGGACTGACAACGCTCGTTTCGGTCGGAGTGCAGTTCATTGCTTATGCTCTTGATGCAGGAACTACTGCTGCAACGTCAATTTCGTGGATCTGTGCGGTGACGTTCGCATTTTTTACAAACAAGATATGGGTATTCGGCAGCAAAAGCTTTGAAAAGAAGCTTTTCCTGCGTGAGTTTTTCTCATTTTACGGAGCAAGACTGTTTTCTTATCTGCTTGAACTCGGGTTCATGCTGCTTACGGTTGACGTTCTGCTTTGGAACAAATATATTATGAAGCTGATAGCGCAGGTTTTCGTGCTTGTTCTAAACTATATTTTCAGCAGGTTTTTTGTATTCAAAAAGAAAAAAGAAAAGGAAGTGGATTGATTGTTTAAGCTTGCAAAGCGATACCTCGGGGCGGTAAAAAAGGAAATTATCATCGGTCAGACCTCGAAGCTTATCGAAGCTATTTTCGAAGTCATCGTTCCGCTTATAATGGCGGCTATCGTTGACAACGGAATCAACGGCGGATTGGGAAAGGGTTACATCTACCGAATGGGCGGAGTGCTTATTCTGCTCGGCGTACTGGGACTTTGCTTTGCGCTGATATGCCAGTACCTTGCGTCAAAGGCTTCGCAGAGCGTTGGAACTGTTATGCGAAACGATATGTTCCGCCACATCAACAGCTTTTCCCATGCGGAGCTGGACAGGCTCGGAACTCCGTCGCTCATAACACGACTTACCAACGACATAAACCAAGTCCAGCAGGCAGTTGCAATGTTCATACGTCTTGTTGTCCGTGCGCCGTTCATCGTCATCGGCTCGGCTATAATGGCAATGAGCATCGACCTTAAGCTTTCGGTGATATTCGTTATCATAATACCGCTTGTTGCGCTGGTGCTTTATCTTATCATGTCACGCTCGATAAAGTATTACAAGGTCATTCAGAAAAAGCTTGACCGTATCTCGCTCGTTACCCGTGAAGGACTTTCGGGCGTTCGTGTTATCCGTGCATTCTCGCAGCAGGACGCTGAGCAGAAACGTTTTGACGAAGCAAACGATGATTACCTCGATGTTTCGCTGCGTGTCGGACGTCTTTCTGCTCTGCTCAATCCTCTCACCTACGTTATACTTAACCTTGCTATCGCAGCTATCGTATGGTATGGCGGAATAAGGGTAAACATCGGCGACCTTACGCAGGGTGAAGTCATTGCGTTCGTAAACTATATGACGCAGATATCGCTTGCGCTGGTTGTTGTTGCAAACCTTGTTGTTCTTTTCACGAAGGCTGCTGCTTCATCTGCAAGAATAAACGAGGTGCTTGACATTGAACCGTCTATAAAGAACGGAACTGCTGAAAGCGGCGCAAATTCGGAAAATGCTGTTGAGTTCTCACACGTTTATTTCTCCTACAACGGCTCGGGCGAATATGCGCTTGAAGATATTGATTTTACGGCAAAAAAGGGTGAAACCATCGGCGTTATCGGCGGTACGGGTTCGGGTAAATCCACGCTTGCTTCGCTGATACCGAGATTTTACGACATAACAAAGGGCGAACTGAAAATAGACGGAGTAAACGCTGCGGATTATGACACAACGGCACTTCGCAGTAAAATAGGTGTTGTTCCGCAGAAGGCTGTTCTGTTCTCCGGAACGATAGCCGAAAATATGCGCTGGGGAAAGCGTGACGCTTCGGACGAAGATATTATTGCAGCTCTTGAAACTGCACAGGCAAAGGAATTCGTTGACAAGCTGCCTGAGGGACTTTCAACTCACATTGCACAAGGGGGAAAGAACCTTTCGGGAGGTCAGAAGCAGCGTCTTACGATCGCTCGTGCGCTTGTTTCCCAGCCTGATATTCTGATACTTGACGACAGCGCTTCTGCGCTTGACTTTGCGACCGATGCGGCGCTCAGAAAAGCTATTGCGCAGAACACTTCAAATATGACGGTATTCATCATTTCACAGAGAGCAAATTCCATTATGCAGGCTGACAAGATAATCGTTCTCGATGACGGCAGGCAGGTCGGTCTTGGCACACATCAGGAGCTGCTCGAAAGCTGCGATGTTTACCGTGAGATATGCTATTCACAGCTTTCAAAGGAGGAGGCGAACGGCAATGAAAAATAAGCAAAAACCTGTTCTCGGCAGAATGCTGCGGTACACAAAGCCGTATCTTGTTTTCCTCATCATCTCATTCTTATCTGCGGTGATAAGCGTTGGACTTACGCTTTATGCGCCTGTACTCATCGGTGACGGAATCGACTTCATCATCGGAGAGGGGAATGTTGATTTTGAATCGCTGCTCCCGATAATAATAAAGCTTTGTGCAGTCGTTCTGCTCTCGGGATTTTTCAGCTGGGTAATGACCATCTGCACGAACACGGTTTCCTACCACACGGTCAACGACCTGCGAACCGATGTTTACAAGAAGATAAATCTTCTCCCGATAAGCTACATTGACAGCAGCTCACGAGGCGACCTTATCAGCAGAGTTACCGTTGACATTGAACAGATCTCGGACGGTCTGCTTCAAGGATTCTCACAGTTTTTAACAGGTATCGTAACCATTGCGGGAACGATAATTTTCATGCTTACGATAAATGCGAAAATTGCACTTATTGTTATTCTCATTACTCCCCTTTCGCTGTTCGTTGCAGCATTCATCACAAAAATTTCTCACGACAAGTTCCGTGAGCGTTCGGCTGTTCAGGGTGAACTTTCGGGCTGCATTGAAGAGCTTGTCGGAAATCAGAAAGTAGTCAAGGCTTTCACATACGAATCGGAAGCTCAGGCAAAGTTTGAGGAAATAAACGGCAGGCTTTATGTCTGCGGACTTAAGGCGCAGTTCTACTCGGCGCTGACGAACCCCTCGACACGTTTTGTAAACGGACTTGTTTACGCTGCGACAGGTGTTTTCGGCGCAATATCCGTTCTGAACGGCGGCGCAATGTCGGTTGGTCAGATAGCGACATTTCTAAGCTATGCAAACCAGTACACGAAGCCTTTCAACGAGATAACGGGTGTTATCACCGAGCTGCAGTCGGCGTTCGCTTCGGCAAGGCGTGTTTTCGCTGTTCTTGACGAAGAACCCGAGGTTTCGGACGAAAACGGACTTGAACCCGAAAAGTGCAGCGGCAGCATTGAGATAAGAAATGTTTCATTCTCTTACAACCCCGATGTTCCGCTTATCAAGAATCTTAATCTTACCGTAAAGCCGGGTCAGCGAATTGCTATCGTAGGACCTACCGGCTGCGGAAAGACAACGCTTATAAACCTGCTCATGCGTTTCTATGACGTAAACGAGGGTGAGATACTCATTGACGGAGTCAACATCAAGGATATGAAGCGCAAAAACCTGCGCAGCCTTTACGGAATGGTTCTTCAGGACACTTGGCTTTTCACGGGAACGGTAAAGGATAACATCAGCTACGGCAACCCTACCGCTTCGCTTGAAGAGATAAAAAATGCAGCTATGACAGCTCACGCACACAGCTTCATAAAGCGACTTGAAAACGGTTATGACACCGAGCTTTCCGAGGACGGCGGTGCGCTTTCGCAGGGTCAGAAGCAGCTGCTTTCCATTTCACGCATAATGCTGACCGACCCGTCCATGCTTATCCTTGACGAGGCTACTTCGAGCATCGACACGATGACCGAGCAGCGTATACAGAGGGCGTTCGCCAAGCTTATGAAGGGCAGGACAAGCTTCATCATTGCTCACCGACTTTCAACGATAAAGGACGCTGACCTTATCCTTGTTATGAAGGACGGCGACATTATTGAGCAAGGCAAGCACGATGAGCTTATTGAAAAAGGCGGTTTCTACAGCAAGCTTTACTACTCGCAGTTTGAGCACTCGAAAGCGTAAAGAGAGAATTCGGAATTATTGCAAAGCTAACATTTGTTGTTAACTGCGAAGCCAATGAAAGTTTAGGTCAAGCCTTTTCAAAGGCTTGTGGGTGTCCAGAGGGCAAAGCCCTTGGTCGCTCTCCGCAGAGAGCGAAATTCCCTAAACTATAGTGCAACGATTTTAGCGATAAGCCGAAGATACTAACGAATATAAAAAGCGCAATTCACATTCAAAAAGGTAAAACGGAAATGAGAAACAAAGCCGTTAAAACCATAAAATGTGAATTGCGCTTATTCTTTTTTCCTAAATTACACTATCCTTGGTGAGAAACATATACGAACGAAGTGAGTATGTGTTTCTCACCAACGCAACATGAACAGCGTAAGGAAATGACCAAGGAAAACAGCGAACGAAGTGAGTGCGTTTTCCTCACAAACGAATTCAATCAGGTTACTAAATGGAGAGCGCTATTTGTTGTTATACTAAACAATTACGGTCGTTTCAACCAAGCGCTCCACATTATACATATCAAATCATTTTTTAGTAACGTATAGTTTCGTGGAGTTCTCTGCAAAGGGAACACCAAAAGGAGAGGAGGGAGCACTGACATAGCTATACTTGCGCCGGCGTCCCCCCCCTCTCCTTATGGTTCTCCCTCTGCACTCTCTTTCCTTTACCACACCCCTCTCAGCCTAAGCTCCCGATGG
>JBJEQL010000387.1:0-1633 GCA_051881735.1 Oscillospiraceae bacterium | reverse complement strand
CCGAATTACTATGATCTCGTTTTCTTTTGAACTATCTGCCCCTTTTAAAATAGATACCCATTTACACATAAACGCTTCCGATAATTCATCTTCTCCACAGTATAAATTATCCGAGATATATTTATCAAAGCGTTTCAGATAACAAAGCTCATGTTTGCCGGCGCTGTCGCTTAGAACTGCTGAGCGAAGCTCGTAATACTGTTCAAGCTCTTCATGATAAATACTCACAAACATATCATATCCTCCTTCTTCCGCAAATCAGGTCAAGAAAAATGCCTGTGGGTATGGGCGGAGAAATAGCACATTGTCTGAGCCTTTCAATATCCGTTTTAACATAATGCTTTATTGCATTTGGGGCTGTGTGCCCGAGTATCTTTCTTACAGTATCATATGAAGCTCCACCACTGACAAGAGAGCTTGCAAGTGAGGAACGCAGAGCGTGAGGACCGTGCTTTCTTTCGTTCATATCAATACCGGCGGAAATGATGCATTCTTGAACAATATGACGTATAATGCTTGTGGTAATTCTTCCATGTGGAGCTTTCATGCTATGAAAAATGTATCCGTCCGATAAATCATTGATAGCGATTCCGATATATGACTTCAATGCAAATGACACATCCTGCGGCATAAATATGGATAACGGTTTCCCGGTCTTTTCCTGTATCAGATCAATGTGACCCGAAGAAAAATCTATCTCTGACAGTTTCAGCGATGCGATATCTCCCGAACGAAGTCCCATTCTGGTGACAAGCAGAATGATTGATAGATTTCGTTTGCCTGTATCTGTAGATGTGTCAATAGCCCCTTCAATCTTTCTTATCTCCTCCGGAGAATATACGGTCGGAACGGTTTGTCTGCGTTTGAAATATGGAACTATTGCTGAGAGATCTTTTACAATTATTCCACATTCAAAAAGATATTTCAGAAATTGACGAAGTGTGGCATATCCGTCCTTATTGCTGTATCTCAGACAACCCTTTGCGACTGTTTCGGCAGTGATCAATGAAATGTCCTTTAAGCCTATCTCAGCAAGGAATTGCAGGAATATCAAGCAAAAACCTTTCTTACGGTTGATCGTTCCGGACTTATTACCGTTGTCAGTACAGTACACAAGATAATCATCAAAAAGCTGCTTGAAATCAGCCGGCACACGCACTGCTTTTATGACTCTATGACATCTGTAAGGGACGTTATTCAAATAATCGTCAAGTCTTCTAATCATTAAGGTCACAGATCTACGAGCTTTGGTATCATCAGGATAATGTTTAGCAACAAATGCTTTTCCGACAAAGGGAGAATATCCCTCAATAGAATTATCGCTCATAAAGTTTTCGATACGAGCATAAATTCTGCGATAATTTGTAAGAGTTGAATTCTTGTAGCCCAATGCTTCTAATTCTGTTAATACAGCTCTTGACAAAAATTGAAATTGTATTGGTTTTCCTTTCATAATGAACCTCCTGTTGTATTAATGTCTCGGTTTATACACCGTAACAAAATTATACAACAGGTATCGTTATTCAAGCAATAGTCTTAGAAAGCGCATAATGGCGTGATTTATTCGGGTTTCCCCTGATAATGATAGTTCTCGGATAATGCGCCTTATTCGAGATCTCGAATAAGGCGCATG
>JBJEQL010000386.1:26909-28661 GCA_051881735.1 Oscillospiraceae bacterium | reverse complement strand
TGCCGTTCATTGTCTTGCCGTCAACAGCCGTAGGAACGCCCTTTTCAAAGTGAATGGTAACGTATGTAGGCTTGTCTGGAGCCTGAATGGGAGAAACGCCCATTTCAAGGAAGCCCGGCTTTTCATACTGCGGTTCATTTGCAGGATCTTCAAGATCAAGACCTTCGTGGGAAAGATGCCAGATGTTCTTGTCCTTGGAGTAGTTCGTTTCTCTGTTTATCTTAAGAGGAATGTTGTGAGCCTCTGCGTAGTCGATCTCTTCGTCACGGCTCTTGATGTCCCATTCTCTCCAAGGAGCGATGATCTGCATTTCGGGAGCGAAAGCCTTGATAGCAAGCTCAAAACGTACCTGATCGTTGCCCTTGCCCGTGCAGCCGTGGCAGATAGCGTCAGCGCCTTCCTTGATAGCGATCTCAGCAACTCTCTTTGCGATGATAGGACGAGCAAAGGATGTACCGAGCATATACTTGTTCTCATAGATAGCGCCTGCCTGAACAGTCGGGTAAACGTAATCTGTGATGAATTCTTCGGTAAGATCTTCAATATAAAGCTTTGAAGCGCCTGTCTTGATAGCCTTTTCTTCAAGTCCGTCAAGCTCCGTACCCTGACCAACGTTGGCTGAAACTGCAATAACTTCACAATTATTGTAGTTTTCCTTGAGCCACGGAATGATGATAGAAGTATCAAGACCGCCGGAATAAGCTAAAACAACCTTTTTGATTTCTTTTGCCATTTTATTTTCCTCCAAAAATATATAAAATTATATAAATTTTTCAACGACATTTATCGTACAAGACTAATTATACACCATATCCTGTTTTTGTCAAGTGTTTTTGCATATTTTTCAAATTTATTTTGTTTTATGCAGTATATCCTGCATATTTTCACATTTTATGCAAAAAATATTGTATAAAACGCATTTATGCATCATAAACATGAATAAAAGCTCCGTCAACCGGTTATCAATTAAATGTCAAAGCGCCGCCAAAGCTACGTAAAAAACGTCCCTGACAGCCCCTTCGGAGCATAAAAATACCCGGCGGAACGTTCACCGAACCGCCGGGCGTTTAAATATACTCGATATCGCACGCTGCAAACTGCTTGCAGGTTTATCATCGCTTTATAATTATTTAGCTTCTACGCTTATTTCCTGACCAACATATTCAGCAGGGAGCCTAAACGCAAGCTTACCGGAATGTACAATAGCAGTAGCTATTATTTTTCCGTTTGCCTTAATAACAACCTTCTCGTCATTAAAGCCGTTGATCTTAACTCTTAAAATTACAGAGGAAACACCTTTGATTTCACCGCCAACAACGATTTTAGCTTTTCCATCGCCGGACTTTACTGCAATATCAAGGTCTGCCTTAGCATCCTTAGAGGCAATATCATTGCTGTTTACAACAAAGAAAGATGTACCGCTCACAACCTTGACCTTAACGTTCTTCTTACCGTAGAGAACGCTTGCAGTTTCGGATGTAACACCCTTGGAAGCTGCATCGCCCGATAAAGTAATAGTCGCATTTGTACTTGCTGCCTTTGCCGCATAAGCAACCGAACCGCTGTCGGAAACCTCTACGGGTGCAGGAGTATAACCTGCAGGAGCAGGAGTGATTGAACTGCCGCTCGATGTATTGCTGCCGGTATTTGTGCTGGGGGCAGGAGTTGGTGTAGGAGTGGGAGCAGGCTTTTCTTCACTTTCGCCGCCTTCGCTTTCGCCGCCTTCGCTTTCGCCGCCTTCGCTTTCGCCGC
>JBJEQL010000386.1:0-26809 GCA_051881735.1 Oscillospiraceae bacterium | reverse complement strand
CGCCGCCTTCACTTTCGCCGCCTTCGCTTTCGCCGCCTTCACTTTCGCCGCCTTCGCTTTCGCCGCCTTCGCTTTCGCCGCCTTCGCTTTCGCCGCCTTCAGCACTGCCCTCTGTTTCTACAGCAGTAGCACCAGCACCTTCCTCTACTGCAAAAACAGGGATTGCGGCAATAGCCGACGCTGCGAGTGCAACTGCCACAACAGCAGCTGCAAGTCTTTTCATTTTCATTTTTGTTTTCCTCCTAAAATTTTTTAACCATACATTCAATGGTTTTTCTTATTATAAGATAGAAAATTCTATCTGTCAAGTAGAATTTCTTACCAAAAGATTGTTTTTTTCTTGTAAAAAATGCTGATAATTATATTAAGAGAATAATACTGTCTGTATTATTCTAACAGCAAAAAAACGTAGAATTAATGAAAGGACGTGTATGACGATGACTATTGATTACGCCGAAGTTGGTAAAAGAATGGCTAAACGCCGTAAAGAACTCGGTCTCAAACAGTACGAAGTCTGTGAAATGATCAATGTAAACTATAAGTATATTTCCAATCTTGAAACAGGACGTTCCGCACCGAGTCTTGAAATGATAATGAATCTGTGCGAAGCGCTGGAAACCACCCCCGATTATCTCCTCCTCGGCGCTTCAACGCCTAAAAGAAAGCTTCCGGATAAACAGATCGCCGATAAGATCAGCTGCCTTGACCCCAAAAGCAAACAACTTCTGGTCGGAATCTTAGAATTACTGGAGCAGTATTCGGAATGATATCCATAAAAAACAAGGGAGCGCCAAACAAACGGCACTCCCTTGTTTTTGTGATACCGACCGGAATCGCCTGCCGGACTTCCGAATTATTTTATAAAAAAGCATTATTCCGTACCGTTTCAAAAAAAACAGCACGGAATAATGCCGAAATACTTTTCATTTGCCGGAGGACCTCTCCGTATGTTTTAATTCCGAAATAATGTCAATAAAGCTGTCAACGTCGTCAAAGTCCTTGTAGACCGACGCAAAGCGCACATAAGCGACCTGATCTATCTCACGCAGCGCCGCAAGCACTCTGTCGCCAAGCTCGGTGCTTGTGACCTGCGTCACCATTTTGTTGGCGTAATAGCTTTCGATATCCTCCACGATGCGGTTGATATCGCTCACGGAAACAGGACGCTTTTTCACCGCCGTAGAAATACCTGCGATAAGCTTGTTTCTGTTAAAAAGCTCCGCCGTGTTGTCCTTTTTCGTAACAAGCAAAACGGGCACCTCGACCGATTCGTATGTCGTAAATCTTTTTCCGCAGCTTGTACATTCCCTGCGGCGGCGCTTCTGACCGTCGGCAGGACGGGAATCAATGACCTTCGTATCTTCAAAACCGCAGAACGGACAACGCATATTCAATCCTCCACCATGCATAAAATTCTGTGATAAACCGTGCTTTTATTATACAATAAATCTGCAGTTTTGTCAATACAGAGAGTATATTTTTAAATAAATATTCTGAAATCACGCCTTATTTACAGAAATCTCTTGTTTATATGTAATTTTGCAGCAGCTTTATTTGGCAAATACTACAAAACGATAGCATTTTCTTGACTTTTCAGGAGTTTTGCTGTATAATTATACTACTAATAATTATATATAAAACAGATTAGGAACTGATAATAGAAATGGCACTATCCCGTGAGGCTAAAAAAGCCTATAAAAAAGCACAGAAACAAAAGCAGAAGCAGCGCAGAGGCCATTGGCTTCTTATACAGAAAGACGACAGCGCAAAAGAGATCGTAAGCAAGATATTCACACAGCTATGTCTTGTTATCCTTATCGGCTGCATCGTGATCCTCGGAAACGAACTCCGCCTGTCTTTGAGTGCAAAATATCTTAACAGCTCGCTCAAAGACCTTTACGGCAGCTTCATTTCACATATAGACCCCGGCGACAACGGCGGAGAACTTCTCCCCGGTGCAAAGCAGCTTCTTGCCATAAACGAAGACACCGTTGGTTGGGTACAGATAGACGATACCAACATCGCCCTCCCCGTCGTACAGCGCAAAGGCAGCGACGGCAACGAATACTACCTCAAACGCTCGTTTGACGGCAGCAAAAATAAAGCAGGAACGATATTCCTCGATACCCGTGCAACGCTGAATGCCCGTGAACGCTCGGACAACCTCATTCTTTACGGTCATAACCAGAAGGACAAGACCATGTTCGGCGACCTCGCAAAGTACAAGCACGACCTCGATTTCTATAAATCCCATCCGACCATCTCTTTCAGCTCGAATTACAGCTCCGATACCTATAAGATCATCGCCTGCTTCGTAACTCCTGTCGAAAAATGGCAGACCGCTGACGGCGTTGTGTTCGATTATCACAACTACATCGACCTAAGCTCAAAAGAACGTTATAACGACTTTATAAGCAACGTGACCGAACGTTCTCAGATAGTAACAAGCGTTGACGTTGAATACGGCGATACATTCCTGACCCTTTCGACCTGCTCGAACGAGTTCGAACCGTCAAGATTTGTCGTTATCGCAAGGCGCACAAGAAAAGGCGAAGACCCAAGCGTCGATACATCGGCAGCCTACACCAACAAGAGCGCCAAAGAACCCGACTGGAACGTAATATATAACAGATAATTTCACCCCACAAGAGGTATAACGAATGTCAAACAAAAACTTTTTCGATAAATTCATTCCGCACAAGAACGATTCCCCAAAGCTCAAAGCTTCAAAGATCATCACGATCGTTTCTGCAGCAGTTCTGCTCGCAACTCTGATAATCCTTATATGCATTTTTTCCTCCGAGCATCGCAACCGCCAGCTCAATGAGGAACTGGCAGAAGCACATACGACCGTTATCACATCGGAAACAACTGCTTCCGAAACAACTGCCTCTCCCGAAGATGAAGTCACCGTCACCACAGCTCCGCCTCCGCTTGTGCAGCTTGACAGCATGGATCAGTTCGTATCGGACAACCCCGATACCGCAGGCTGGATAAAAGTCGATGGAACTTCCATAGATAATGTCGTGGTTCAGACCGATAATAACGACTACTACCTCAACCGAAATTTCTACGGTCAGAAAGCACAGCCGGGAACGGTTTTCGCCGACTACCGCTGCACCGTCAATGACTATAACGACAATCAGAGCGATAATATCGTTCTTTACGGACATAATCAGCGTGACGGCACAATGTTCGGAACGCTAAACTATTACAAAGTCAAGCCGTCTTCCGGCAGTACAAAAGGCTTTGATTTCTATATTGAGCACCCGACCTTTGAATTCTCCAATCTTTTCGAGGAATACACCTACAAGATCGTTGCAGCATTTGTCATAGAAGTTGAACCCAAGCATACCCGTGACGGAATAATCTTCGACTACCATAACTACATAAAATTCGGCAAGAAACGCCCATACAGCGATTTTGTTGACAATATCCTTGAACGCACTGCGATAAATACAGGCGTTGATATACAAGAAGGCGATAAATTCCTGACGCTTTCCACCTGCTCAAACGAGTTCGAACCGTCAAGATTTGTCGTTATCGGAAGACGTGTCCGCGATGGAGAATCTGCCGATGTCGATACATCGCTCTCTTCGATCAATTATAACGCACTAGAACCCGATTACAGCTTTATCTATAACCAATAAGAGGAATAAGTTTTAATGTCAGATAACAAGTTCGACTTTACAGTCGATGATATTATTGCGGAATTCGACAAGAAAAAGTCTGAAGCCTCCGCACCGCAAAACAGCATACAGGGCGATGATTTCTCCGAGGAATTTTCTGAAGAGCTTTCCCCGACCGGAGAGTATATCCCACAGCACATGAAACCTGCTCCGCCCGAGGAAAACACCACGCAAGCCGCCGAAGAAGCTTCGGAAAACGCCTTGCCTGAAGAAACAGCTGCAGAAACTCAACCGCAAGCAGCTGATACTGTTGCGGTCAAGCCAATGTGCGAGCATACCGAAGGAAACATCATCCCTGCACCCGAAAACACCGGATCTGCCGAGGAAACCGAAAACGGAACTCCGACAAATCCGGATGAAGATACTCAGAACAACGCCCCTTCCCCCGATGGATCGGCCGAGGATAATATTACAGATAGTAATATTATCCCAGATGATTCCAAAGAGGAAATTAACGAGGTGCAGGAATTTGAACAGGATATCACACCGAAAGCTGTTCTGAACGGAGTCGTTCCGGTAAAGGACTTCTCCGATAACAACGCTTCGGAAAATGACAGCTTCAAAAGCGTATTTGAAAACGGACTTGACGACTTTGCCGAAGAATCCGAAACTGATGAAACTGTGCAGATACTTTCTTCAGATATAACCGACTGGGGTGACCTTCTGCCCGAAATACATGAACAGATCTCTGACGCTCTCGAATCTGATGATGAAGAGATCGAAGAGGAAGAAGTTCAGCCGGACGAAAACACCAACAGCTCCGATGATGCGTCAGAACTGTCCGATGACGAGATCATCGATGACGATCCGACAGAAACGGAAGGAACTCCCGATGCAGATACCGCTGAAACTGATGCGGAAACTGTCGAAGAGAAAAATTTTCCTATCAATGACATTCCACCGTTCAATCCCGAACCGCTGACAGCAGACAGCATTACTCCCGAAGCTGACGCCGCTGCTCCCAAAGAGAAAAAAAATATCTTAAAAGAGATTCTCCCATGGAAAGGCGACAGCGTTTTTGAAATAATACGCAAGATAGTATTCCTTATCGCTGTGGTAATTTTTATCGGTGCAGGAATTATGCTTGCAAGCACTCTTATACAGTCGAACAGAGCACTCAAAGACCTTGAAGCAATAAAGGAAGTCGTAACGACCACCGCCAAGACGACTATCGACAGCGAGGGTAACGTTGTGACTATTGCTCCCACCGAGGAAGAAGAGCAGCAGCACAATATCGATATTATGTCCTATTACCAAGGCATAAGCGATAAAGTTGTCGGATTTATCGAGCTTGAAGGCTGCGACATTTACCAGCCTGTTGTTCAGGATCCGAGCGATACCGAAAATACATACTACCTTACGCATACCTATTATGACGAGCCGAACAAAGGCGGCGCTATCTTCATGGATTACCGCTGCACGATAAGAAAGGACTACGTTTCCCCAAATATCGTTCTCTATGGTCACAACCAGGAAGACGGCACAATGTTCGGCAACCTGAAGAACTATAAGCAAAACCTTGATTTCTATGCCGAAAATCCTGTTGTTACGCTTCGAACCGAGTATGAAACGGGTACGTACCTTATTTATGCCTATTTCGTAACGAATGCGCTCGAAAAGCAGGACTCAAACGGCGTTGTTTTCCATTATCACGATTATATCGAAGCACTCAACGATGAAGATACCTTTGATTGGTATATGGGCGAGGTACAATCACGCAACCAGATCATCTCCCCTGTCAAGGCAGAGTTCGGAGATAAGCTGCTTGTGCTTTCAACCTGCTCAAACGAGTTCTCAAACTCACGCTTTGTCGTTTTTGCACGCAAACTTCGTGACGGAGAGAGCGTTTCCGACTTTGATTTCTATTCGGCAACATTCAATCCTAACGCAAGGGGCGTTGACTGGACTGCAATAATGTCGGGAGAAACCACAACGACAGAAGAAACGACTGCCCCCGACGACGAAAACAGCGACGAAACCACATTGAAGAGATTGAAAAAGAAGAAGCAGACCTCCGCCTCCGATGAGGAAAACACCGACGAAACAACAACTGTTCCGGAAGATACCTCAGAAGAAGAAAGCGATGATACCACTTCCTCTAAAAAGAAGAAAACTACTACCGAAGCTTCGGAAGAAGAGGAAACTACCACTAAGAAGACAACCAAGAAAACCACTAAAAATACCACAACGGAAGAAACCTCTGCCGATTCGGACGGATCCGCTGTTACAAGCGTCCCCGAAACCAAGGAAGAAGAAGTCACGACCGTTACTGCAGGTTCTGCGGATTAAAGGAGTTTTTACATAATGGCACTTGCCGATGAAGTTTATCAGTCCCAGCACTATAAAGAAAAAGAAAAAAAGAAAAAAAGCTTTTCCGAAGCGTTTATCCCACATAAGGGCGATTCACGCAAGGAGATATTCAGCAAGGTTTTCTCATTGTTTGCAATTGCGGTGCTTATTGCCTGTATTGTAATACTTGTGATCTATTTTTACCACCAGTTTGAAGCAAAACAGAACAACGCCAAACTGAACGTTATTTATAATAGTGCATCGAACACTTCCTCAAGCGTTTCGGATAATACAAACAACCAGAACACCATCGCTATCGAGGATGTCCCCGAAGCAGAGCGTCCGCCGCTTGTCAAATCTGAAGCTGCAGAGGAAATGCTTGCAATAAATCCCGATTATGTCGGATATATCTATATCCCCGATGTTCTCGGCGAACCTATCGTTCAGCGTGACGACAGCTACTATCTCAAGCATAACTTTTACGATCAGGTGCGCTCGGTCGGAACGGTTTTCGCAGACCCGAGAAATATTGTCAATGACTATTCCGATAAACAGAGCAGCAACATAATCCTTTACGGACATAACAACCGTGACGGTTCAATGTTCGGCAATCTGGACTATTATAAATGGGATCCCAAATACTGGCTCAAAAACCCGTTTATCTACTATGACAACTATTACGAAAACTATACTTATGTAATTATATCATCATTCGTCATCAATACCCTCCCCGAACATGACGACGGCAATCTGTTCGACTACATCAATTATATCAATTTCAAGGACAGCGGCAAATATACCTTTGAGAACTACAAAAACGAAATAACCGTCCGCAGTCAGTTTATAACAGGAATTGACTTTGATGAAAACGATAAATACCTTACGCTTTCGACCTGCGCATACGAATGGGACGAGGCCCGTCACGTTATTATCGCAAGGCGTCTGCGCCCCGGCGAAACCACCGACAACATTGATACAACAGGATTTTATGTCAACCAGAATCCCAAATGGCCTGCCATATATTATAAATTCAATGGCGGCTCATATACAGAATAAAGAACATACTGAAAGGAAATTACTATGAAGAAAAGTACAGTTCTGAGCGGCATTGCGTCTTTGCTGCTGGTTGCAGGGTTTTATACCTTTGCATTCTGCCTTGTCGAAGACGTTGACGAAGAGCCGATCTCCATGGATTTCTACTATTCAACGGAAACCGATGCCGATACGGGAGAGGATATCGGCGAGGCTACCTCAGCAGCAGTTTCGGAATATGCAAAAATGGATTATTCCGACATCGTAACAAAACATGAAATTGTTACGACCGTTCCTCCTGAATACTCCGAAACCGAAGAGGAAAAGCCGGTGAGCTATCCTTCCGGTCATGTTGAGGAAGACCCCGAAAGCAATAATACAAACGAAAACAAGGATGTCGCAGCACAGAACGATGTCTTTGCCGACGGCAACAATCAGAAAGAGAACCTTTCCAAACTCGGCACAGACGATGATGACGCTCCGACAGACGATTTCGGCGATGAGCTTGAGGAAGATGAAGCAGATGATGACGAAGAGATCATTGATGACGATCCATCTCCTGCACCTGTCAATAGCAATGTTGAGGATATACCTGTCACAAGCTTGTCCGATATTGCCCCGGTTTCTGCCGCAGATGTCATCATCACACTTGACGCTCCTGTTGAAACTACTCCGACATTTATTACCACAACCGCAGCAGCCGAGGAAACTACTTCCGCTGTTGACGGAATCGAAGTTTTCACCGCAAAATACGGCGGCTCGGTACATACTGACGATGCATTCGACCTCGTATGCAGAATCGTAAATAACGAGATATCCGCTTCGTTCAGCGATGAAGCTATCAAGGCACAGGCAGTTGCCGCTTATTCGTATGTAAAATATCATAACGTAAACGGCCTTACACCGACTGTACTTGTAAAAAGCAATCCGCCGCAGAGAATAGTCGATCTCGTCAAGTCCGTCTGGGGCAAATGCTGCTACTATAACGGAAAAGTCGCTCAGACTGTTTATATGGCATCCTCTTCAGGATATACCGCTTCTTCGGTCAACGTGTGGGGCGGAAGTATTCCCTACCTTGTAAGCGTTGAATGTCCGTTTGACGCAGAAAGCGATCCCAACTACGGCAAGCAGACAAAATTTTCCGAAAGCGATATCCGTTCGGCACTTGAACGCTACCTCGGTATCACTCTTTCGGATAATCCCGAAAACTGGCTGAAAGTCACCGGCTATGTTGACGGCAACTACGTTTCAACAGTCGATGTTGACGGACAGGCTACCATAACAGGACGCAAACTCAGAGAAAGCGTGCTTTCATACAATCTCAAGAGCGCAAGCTTCGATATTTCCTATTCCGACGGATATTTCATCTTCACGACCTACGGCTGGGGCCACGGCGTTGGAATGAGCCAGAACGGTGCAAACTACCTCGGCAAAATCGGATATACATACGATCAGATATTGAAATATTACTATACGGGGATTGATGTTGCATGATAACAATGTATGAATTAATAGCAAAGAAAAAGCATGGCGCAGAGCTTTCTGCCGAAGAGATCAATTGGTTTGTTGCCGGATATGTTTCCGGCAGCATCCCCGATTATCAGGCTTCGGCATGGCTTATGGCGGTATGCTTTTCTTCTTTATCGGACAGAGAAACGACCGACCTTACAATGGCGATGGCTCGCTCAGGCGATATGCAGAAGCCAAACCTCGATAAATTTTTCGCCGATAAGCACAGCACAGGCGGCGTGGGCGATAAAACCACGCTTATAACAGCACCCATTGCGGCAAGCTGCGGAATTTATGTCCCGAAAATGTCAGGCAGAGGTCTTGGACACACCGGCGGAACGATCGACAAGCTCGAATCTATCCCGGGCTTCAATACCTCGCTTTCATACGATGAATTTATAAAATGCGTAAAAAAAGCAGGCTTTGCAGTAGCTGGACAGACCGGCTCACTCGTGCCTGCCGATAAAAAACTCTATGCCCTTCGAAACGCAACCGCGACCGTGGACAGCATTCCGCTTATCTGCTCATCTATCATGAGCAAGAAGCTTGCGACAGGCGCAGACGGTATCGTTCTTGATGTCAAGGTCGGCGACGGCGCTTTCATGAAAACCGAAGAGGACGCTGAAAAGCTTGCCCGTGCAATGGTGAATGTCGGAACTCTCGCCGGAAGGAAATGCTCGGCAGTCCTCACCGATATGGATCAGCCGCTCGGAAAAGCAGTCGGCAACTCCCTTGAAGTCATCGAAGCAATAGAAGCGCTTAAAGGCAATGCTCCGAATGACCTTCACGAAGTTTCGGTAACGCTTGCAGCAGAAATGCTTCATCTTGCAGGCAAGGGCAGCTTTGACGAATGTCTTAATGTGGCAGAGGACGCTCTTTCCTCAGGCAGAGCACTTGAAGCACTTCGTGTAATGATCGCTGCACAGGGCGGTGACCCGAACGTTATCGACGATTATTCTCTCTTTGGAAAAGCATCGAACAGTCTTGAAGTTTTCTCCGATACGGATGGCTTTGTTGAATCTATCTCCTGCGAAGAAACGGGAATGATCTCCCTTAAGCTTGGCGCAGGAAGAAAATCAAAGGAAGCTTCTATCGACCCGACCGCAGGCATAATATTTGATAAGAAAGTCGGCGATCCTGTTCATAAGGGCGAACGTTTAGGTACACTTTATACCTCGACTGAGTGTGAAATATCCGCTCTCGGTGAGGAATTCAGGTCACTTTTCAGCGTAAAACCGTCACTTTCAGGAAATAATAAAAAAATTATAAAAAAAATCATAAAAGGTATTGACATTTAATATTATATGATGTATAATATTAAATGTCAAGCAAGATAAGTATTCAAGTGCTTAGGATATGGAACAATGTCAAGGATTGTCCCGATCCTTTCACACCTACTTTTAGACAGGAGGAAAACATTATGAACGATGTAATCGAAAAAATCAGCAAAACATTAACAGAAACAGGTAAGGCAGTCAGCGAAAAGACAAAATTCGTAGGTGAAAGTGCAAAGCTTAACGGCAAGATCATTTCCAAGGAAGGTTCTGTTCGCTCCAACTACTCCGTTATCGGTGAATTCTACTATAATAAGTATAAGGATAACCCCGATGCAGATATTGCTGAAACTGTAAATGAAGTTACTGAAGCTCTGAATTCAATCGAAGAAATGAAGGCACAGCTTCTCTCACTCAAGGGCGCAGTAAAATGTACAGCGTGCGGCGCTGAAAGTCCGATCGAAAACGCTTTCTGCGGACAGTGCGGAGCAAAGCTCGTTAAGCCAGAACCTCCACAGGAAGAACCGACTGAAACAGCCGAAGAAGCAGCTCCAGAGGTTTTTGAAGGTGAAGTCATCGACACCGAAAAGACCGATGAATAACCCTTACAAAGTGTTTAATTAAACAAAAATATGACATCACGAACAACAACATGAATGACACCACGAATGACACCACGAATGACAACACGAACGACAAAACGATTTACAAAAACTACAACATCACGCTCGACATTTGATTTATACTAATCTTTAATCTCAAAGTGTACAAAAAATCAAGCCAAAGCTCGAATATATGGCTTTTGTGCAGATTTTTTGTCTACACTTTGATTAAAGATTAGTATTCACCACGAATAACAGCATTGTACGACATCACGTTATGACATAACACTCTGACATCATGGCAAATGACAAAATTTTAACCGCCGCAGTCCCTCCCCCGGACTGCGGCGGTTTGCCGTTATTCTGCCTTTTCAAAACGAATTATCTCACAATTTGAAGGATGTTCCGCATTGAGGAAGTATTGCATCAGGACTCCGTGACGGATAAAATAAAACTCTGCCATTGTTCATTCCCCATTTCCTATGCCATATATTTAAGGATACGCTGATTAAAGCGAAGCGTTCGTTTCGCCGTTTTGAAAAATGTACGAATTTCCGTCTTTGAGGACATTTTGAAAAACGGCAGAAACGTATTAATCAGCGTTTCCTTAATACTAAACACCAATAAAAAACGGGAAAAAATCTGTGCCGAAATCCTATATATTCGAGATTGTCGGCTTGATTTTTCCATATTTTAAATGGTGTTTAGTATAAAATGACCTGAGAAGACAGTCCTCTCAGGTCATATTTATGTATTCTTATCAACCTCTGAACTGCGACATAAGATCGTCAAGAGTTCTTGCCTGACCGCTGAGTTCTTCACTTGAAGCAGCAGATTCTTCAGCAGTTGCAGCATTCTTTCTCGCAATATCGGAAATAGCATTGAGCTTGTCCGTGATGACCGAGATCTGAGTTCTCTGCTCATCGCAAGCATTGGAAATGCTCTCGATAAGGTCATTGACTTCCTTGGATTTAGCCGTAACAGCTTCGAGCGATTCTGCCGTAGCATTTGCGATAGCCGAACCCTTTGCAACAGCCTCAGTAGTGTTCTGGATAAGCGCTGTCGTGCCCTTTGCAGCGTCAGCAGACTTGGAAGCGAGGTTTCTGACTTCATCAGCAACAACTGCAAAGCCCTTGCCTGCCGCACCTGCTCTTGCCGCTTCTACTGCCGCATTAAGAGCAAGGATATTGGTCTGGAATGCGATATCATCAATAGTTTTAACGATCTTTTCGATCTGAGTGGACATTTCGGTGATCTGATTCATCGAATCAAGGAGTTCTCTCATGCTAACGTTACTGTTTTCGATGCATTCGCCCGTCTGATTTGAGTAATCTCTTGCCTTGTCAGCATTGTCAACGCTCTTTGAAACAAGCGACATAAAGTGTTCAACGATCTCATTCAGCTCGTCAACTGTCTGCGACTGCTCGCTTGCACCCATTGCAAGGGTCGTAGCAGTTTCGGAAACACTTTCCGAGCCGAGTGTTACCTGCGATGAAGCCGTGCTTACACCGTTGATAACGCCGTGCATAGACTTTGCAATATCTATGATAGAGCCTTTTATAGATGTAAAGTCGCCGACATAATCAGCCGTAAACTTGATATCAAAATTGCCGTTCGCAATTTTCTGAAGGTTCGTAGCAATATCGTCGACATAGCCTTTAAGTGCGGAATTTGTCTTTGCAAGTCCCTCGCAAAGCTGACCGAGAACGTCATTTCCGAAGTAATCGGGAGCATAGCTTAAATCACCGTTTTCCATGCTAACGATAGCCTTGTGAATGCTCTTAACAGGCTTGAGGCATCTCTTGAGCAGGATGCTTCCAAGAACAAAAAGAACCAAGATAGTCGGTCCGAGAATGATAGCATTAACAACTCCGAGTAAAGTTGACGAACTGGAATACTCATAGTAATCAATGCTGTATCCGAGCTGCCAGCCGTTTGAAAGCGGTGACATACATATCATTACCTTTTTATTATTGTAATCCTTGGACTCAAAAACTGTATCAGATTCAATTTGCTCACCTGCATACTGCGGAACATCCTGGACGTTGGTGAAAACAGCCTGTCCGTCTGCAATGGCAGGAAGGAAATCGGGGTTTTCGTGAACGATAAAGTTGCCTGTTTCAGATATCAGGAATGCATAAGACTTGTCGTAAAGCTGGATCTCGCCGCACTTTGCAACGAACTCGTCTATCGTGATATCTGCGCCGACAATACAGTACAGCGATGAACCCGTTTTGATAGCCTTTGCAGCTGTGATAACAAGAGCGCCTGTGTTTGCGTCAATGTAAGGCTCGGTGCAGATCATCTTTCCGTCCGCAGCTTCTGCAGCTATATACCACGCACGCTCGGTAACGATAAGTCCCTCGGGACAATCGATTCCCGAAGCAAAAACAACGCTGTCATCGGGATAGCATACATAGCTTTCCATAATGGAGCTGTCCGCAGCTTTCTGATCATTAAGTACCTTCATGGTATCTTCCCTGCCGAGCTTGAAATCCGCAACCGAACGTCCGACAAGATTAAGTCCGTCATCCTTGTCATTTATCCAGCTGTCCAGTTCATTGGAATAAACCTTCATGTCAGCAATGACCTTTGCCTGTTCTTCCTCACCAATTATTTTGCTGGACAATGAAAAACCAATGGTTGTCACTATCATCTGCAAAACTATCATAAGTGCGCAGGTATAAAACAAAATCTTTTTGTCGAAACCGACTTTTTTCTTAGTCATTTATAATCACCCTTTACAATAAATAAAACAACGCTGTCCATATTATACCATGTTACAACAAAAAAGTAAACTCTTTTTATAAATTTGTTCAAACTTTTCGGAATGTCTGGAAAATAACAAAAACCGCCGCAAAACAAAGATTATATGCACAAGTCATAGTTACCGAAAGCTCTCCGAAGCATTTGAGCAGAACCATCGCAAAGCATATCATTATGCCGAGCAGTATCGAAACAGCCTCTAAAGCAATTCCCGTTGAAATTGTGCCGCGCAGGTTCTTGCATCCGCATATAATGGATGAAAACGCTGCTAATTTACCCGAGCAAGCCGCCGACGCCCTTATCTTCGGGTCGTAAGCAACGGTTTCCTCATACTTCTCATAAAGACGGAACGGCAAAAGCTTGAAGTATTCGGACGAAACCTCGTAAAGCTCCGAGATAAGATTTATCGAAATGAGCGAATCGACAGTCTTTATAACAGTATAAACGCCCTGTTTGCTAAGTTCCGTAAGCGCCTTTTTAACTTCGAGCGATGGACTTATTTCTACAAGAAACATCGCCGAAAGCTCACCCGAAATGGAGAGATAAACCGCCGATTTGCCACCCTTGGTGTATTCCTGTTCCTTCGCAGCCGAGGGAACTTCTTCAATGCTGTGGTTTATCATCAGCTCACGGCTGCCGAGAAGAACACGCTTGTTGTTTATCCAGCCGCAAAGTCCCATTGAATCCTCAAATATATAGCTTTCAACAGGATTTAACAGTTCCGTCTTACCTGCAATAATGTCATAGAACATATTTTTAAGTACGCTTCCCGACTGGCTTGTAAGGCTCGCTGCCTCAACGATAGCCTCATCAATTCGGGTATCGGAAAATACCTTTATCGCAGAAAGCGTTATGCTTCCCTGTGGGAAAAGCTGTGCAGCGTCAATAAGAACGCTGTTCGTATCTGCAAATTCTTCGATAGCGTCATAACCGAGGATCGCACCCTGCAGCTCCGAATTTTTCTTTGACGCACGTTCCATAGGGAGATTTACAACAAGCATCAACGAAACTGCCGAGCATATCGCAACGCAGCCTGTGAATACCGAAAATCCGACATAAGCGCCTGCCGAACCGTACTCACCCTTTGCAACGATTCCTGCGATGATCCCAACAATAACTCCTGCTGCAAGTATTATCGGCGTAAACACACGGCAGAAGCTGTCCGTGCTGTCAGGCGCATAAGATATTTTGAGGAAATCACGGAGCATTTCCGTTTTCTTCATCGACAGCAGATTCGGAAAATCACGCAGAGCGCCGCGAGTGAAGTTCTGCGCTGTTTCTTCATCCTCAACTTTCAGCACCGCATATTTATCGCCGCTGCCCGAAACAAACCCGAAGCTTCTCTTCGTCCTTGTCACTATCAGAAGCTTTCCTATTGTGTTAAAAAGCAGAGAAAGTATCGCCGTCGTAAGGTAGATATGAACAATGCTGCCCTTTATAAGATTGCTGTTTGCAAACATTATAACGCAGTTTGCAATTCCCGTTACCATTGAAACTGCACTTAAACTGTCGCAGTCAGCCTTGAACGAGAAAAGTTTTGAAAGTCCGCAGCTTATCACGGGATAAGCCGAGAAAGCAGCAAGAATGCCGATTATCGCATTTACGAAAAGATATGTATTTGTTTCTGTGCGCTTGTTGAGCAGATCAAACATCGGGAAAATACCGAGATCGTTTGCAAGCGAGATATATGCGCTCAAAACAAGACAAACCGTGACCACGGCAAGTCTTATCATAAGTGTTCCCTTTATGCGGTCAATATCGTTTACAATTGCCGCCGCATCGTCATATTCTTCGTAATCATCGATAGCCTTACCGTCCGTTTCATCATCCGGCTCTTCCTCTTCATCACCGACAAGAACAAAGTCTTTTATCTTCTTGTTTCGGCGTTCTTTAAGCTCGTTAAGCTTAATGGATTCGGTGTTGTCAATTTTAAACTGGGAAGTATCGGGAAGTATCTTGTCGTCCAGCTTTAAATCAATATCGGATATTGATTTGCGTTCGACCGGAGTAACTCCCTGCGTCCGTGACATACGTTCCTTGCGCAGACGGCGCATTTCATCGGAAAGTTCGCTGTTGCCCTGATCTGTCGGGATCCTGCGTGTAAAAAACTCTGTTATGCTGCGATGCTGGGTGAATTCCTTCTTCGCCTTTTGTGCAGGACGATCCTTTGAATATTCATCCAGTATCTCGTCAAGGCTCTTTCCCTTTTTTATGGTTTCGGAAGCCTGCGGAGTTTCATTATCCTCAGGTTCGCCGTTGTCCTCTGCAATTGATGCATATTTGTCAAAAGGACTTTCCTTAACGGGCTTTTTTACAGTCGGCTCAGGTGCAGGCTCCGGTTCTTTTTCGGGAACTTCACTCTGCTTTTTCCTGTTTCTGAACCGCTGCGCAAACGAATCCGCCAGCGAATCACTCTTTTTATCGCTCTCGGGATAATCGGAGCTTTCGATCTTCTCCGAAAAAGAGCGTTCCTTGCCCTGTCCCTTGACTATCTTTTCGGGCGTTTCACTCTCACGCTTTGCAACCTCGCTCATCTTTTCGGAAATCTTGCTGTACTTTTCCTCAAAAGCGTTCTTTTCTTCATCATCTGCCGCCTTTTCTGCAGCAGCGGAGCTATCCTCGTTTATCTTCCCGAAAATATCGGTGTTATGCATCGTGACCTTTTCCGTAGGGTCACTTTTCCTGAAATCTTCAAGCAGTTCATCAACGCTTTCTTTTTTCACATCGCTGTTTGATTTACCGGAATATTCGTTCAATATATCGTCAACCGAGTAAAGCTTGTCAGCCAAAATTCTTCACCCCCAAACGTTTATTTTTTCAGTCCTCTTCTTCGGACAGTTTCATACATAAAAATTCCTGCGGCAACCGAAGCGTTGAGCGAGTTGACCTGCCCGAACATCGGAAGCTTTAACAGAAAATCACATTTTTCCTTTGTAAGACGGCTCATGCCGAAGCCCTCCGAGCCGATGACGATAGCACAAGCGCCGCTTGTATCGACCTTTGTGTAGTCCTCGCCCGAAGCGTCCGTTCCGTATATCCATACACCGTTTTCTTTAAGCTCGTCAATAGCCGCCGCAAGATTTGCGACTCTTGCGACAGGAAGATAACTCGCCGCACCTGCCGAAGTCTTATAAACCGTCTGATTGAGCGAAGCGCTTCTTCTCTTTGGTATTATCAGACCGTCTGCACCTGCCGCCTCAGCTGTACGGATTATCGCACCGAGATTGTGCGGATCCTCGATCTCGTCACATATTATGATAAACGGCTCTGTTCCCTTTTTCTTTGATACTTCAAGTATCTCCTCAACGCTTGAATATTCCGCACAAGCGCCCGAAGCGATAACACCCTGATGCGATTTTCCGTCTGACATCGAATCAAGCTTTGCACCGCTGACCTGCTTAACGACAATATCACGTTCCTTTGCCATTTTGCAGATCAGTCCGATACTTCCTCCGCTGTCGCTGTCAACATAGACCGTGTCGATCTGCTTTCCTGATTTCAGCGCCTCGATAACGGGATTTCTGCCGATTATAAGACCGTTATCCTCTTTTGCAGAGCGTTCTTCGGAAACGAGCTGTTCGTCACGATCTTCAGAAGAATTGTCACGGTATCTGCCGTTTCTTCCGCCCGAACGTGAACCATACGCATCTCTGTTTCGGAATGTATCGTTTCTTCCGCCAAAATTGCGTTTCTGCTGTGCTTTATTGTTATTATAAGCCATAGGAACTCCTTAAGATCTATTTTAATTATACCTTGCTTTTAATAGCTGTGATAACATCAGCGTCTATTTAGCGCATTATAGTATTATCTTTCATATTATACCATATTAATGCACAAATTGCAACACAAAATGACCGATTTTCGATAAAAAATCCCCTACGTCTGTGCAAAATCAGACAAAAAGAAAAACAGCCCGAAAAGACAGCGGTCTTCTCAGACTGTTTTTATGTAAATCGAAACTTTCGCTCTATAAATTTCCGCAATATGTCAGATATCATTTACGGTTTGGTTTTCTCTTTATTTTTAACATATTAATAATATCATCGGGTGAAAGCTCCTCATCCAAAGGTATCCAAAGCCACTTGCCGTCGTGATATGTTTTTGTCATATCATATAATGATAGTATTTGCTCTGAAAAATCATTCCGCTGCAATTCAAACTTTTCACGCTCGGCTTTTCCGAGAATGATAATCACATTCGCAATATCCTTTTTAGCGTAGAAAGCACACAAAGTTTTTCCGCCCCTGCGGTATTTGTATTCATAGACCCAATCCCCGAAGCCCTTGTTCCAAATTCTGTCCATATCATACAATCTGTCAATACTCTCTGTTAAGCTGTCCCATATATTTGATTTGTTTGAGCCGATAAGCTCACATATTTCTTTGCTTGAAGGCATCTCCATTTTTCTCCTCAAAAAAGTTATGTATAGCAAGACATAAAAATAGACTGACAAAAGGAGGCTTGGGCAAAGCTTGAAGAGTTAGGAACGAACCTGCAGGCAGGCTTGATGCCTGTCAAGGGTGAGTGACGACACTATTCAAGCTTTGCACCGCCGAACTTGTCAGGATATTTTTGTGGATTGCTATAGATTTTTTACTTGTCACCCGATAAGCTTTTTGAATGAATTTGCGTTAAGTATCGTATTTGAAACAAATTCGCCTTTGTAAAAATTCGCCCAGTTGTTGAATACACAAGGAACATTTTTCGCCTTTTCAAGCGAATCTATCTTTATAAAGTTTATCGCAATGCCGTTCTCTTCTGCATATTCGCTCAATTCACCGACTTCATGCTCAACATAAGGACATTCGGGGCTGTAAAACACCGTAAACTCTTTGCTGTCAATTTTCATTTTTCTTGCATTATCATTGAATTTCGGAGTTCCGCTGTCATCGAATTGCAGCGCCAACAGCTGATATTCGCCTATTTCGTCAACGACCTTAAAACCATAATGCTCAAAGAATTTCTTTTCACCTAAAAACGGCTTTTTCTTTTTTGAAGATAATGTACAAATCCCGCTCATTCCCTTTTCTTTTGCATCATTTATCGCATATTCAAGCAGTTCGCCGCCAACGCCTTTTCCCTTAAAGCTTCCTGCGACCCATAAGCAGTAAATGTATTCATAGTTTTTACCGCTTATCGGCACCCAAGCCGTTTCTATCGGCTCGTATTCGATAAATATTTTTCCCCTTGCATTCAGCTTTCGGAAAACATGACCGTCTTTCAGCTTGCTTTTCAGCCATTCCTTTTTGCTGTTAACACCGTCCTGATGCTTAGGGTCGCCGATAGCACAGCATATATGCTCGCTTTCAATATTTTCTTCTGTCAGATTCAGGTATTCATTCATTTTTATTCCCCCATGATGTTCACGATATTATATTCCGATAAGGTAAACCGTCAGCGCAATCGCAAACAGCCCCAGCGAAACCGCAAGCAAGCGCAGCGTCAGATCGGTGATGATATGCGCCTTAGGCGTCTTTTCCTTCGGCGAAAGCTCTGCAACAGCGCTTCGTGCCTCAAGCTCAAGCCGTCCGAGCGGCTCGGTGCTTTTCTCAGGACGGATATAAAGCACCGCCTTTTCAAAATAATCATTTTTCATTCCGCTTATTTCCACTATCCGTCTGTTTACGCCTTTTATCATATACCTTTTTCTCCATTCGTTATAAATTTTCAAAGGTATTTTTGACGCTTGTCAAGGTCAATATACAAGCTGTATTAAAGTTTTCCTCAATTTGATGTGGAAAACTCGGTGGAAAATAGTGAAAACCATGTTTAAAAGGTGGAAAACTTAGTGGAAAGTGTGTAAAACTGCGTAAAATCGTGACCAAGTTTTCCACATATACCGATTTGATATGGAATACAAGGTGTAAACTCACCTTTACGGTAACGTAAAGTTTATGCTTGCGTAAAGATTTTACGCCAATGTAATCGATGATTTAATTATACTCAACTTCATAAAGCTTTGCCGAAAAAGGTGCAAATGTATCCATGAACGAGTATTTATGCCGTTTGTACGGCTTTGCTTCCGAAATAATGGACGGCTTTTTCACCGTCGGAGTTTTTCCGCTGTATATCTCGCTGTCGCTGTAAAGGATCTCACGGTAGCAAGCCTGCTCGTCAACACCTATCGTGTAATTCTCATAATTCTTATCCGAAAAATTCAGCACAACAAGAACTGCTCTGTTCGCCGCCTTGCGCTCATAAACATATATACAATCCTCGGGAGCATCAGCTTCAAGCCACTTGAAACAATTGCTGTTGTATTCACCGTTGTGTAACGCAGGATTCTCCATATATATCCTTGAAAGATCAGCTACAAACCGTGAAAGCGAATCATGACGGGGATAACGCTTCATGAACCAGTCCTGCTGACGTTCTTCCGTCCACTCTCTGAACTGACCAAATTCACCGCCCATAAAGTTGAGCTTTTTTCCCGGGTGAGTGTACATATATGCATAGAGCGCCCTCACCTGCGGAAATTTCACATCGTAATCTCCCCACATCTTCTGAATTATCGTAGCCTTGCCATGAACATTTTCATCGTGCGAAAGCGAAAGAAGATACAGCTCATTGTAGAAATACTGCATCGAGAAGGTTATCTTGTGATAATGCTTCGGACGTTCGGAGGGCGGTGTGCGGAAGAAATCGAGAGTATCATTCATCCAGCCCATATCCCACTTGTAGTCAAATCCAAGGCCCTCATATTCTGACGGCGCCGTGACTTTAAGAAAGTTGGTGGAATCCTCCGCCATTAAAAGCGCAGTCGGATGAAGATGATGCAATCCGCTGTTCATGCTGCGTATAAACTGAACTGCACCGTTGTTTACACCACGATTTGAATCGCCCTGCCAGTAAATAATGTTGCTTATCGCATCCATGCGTATCCCGTCAAAATGGAATTCTTCGAGCCAGTAGTTCGCCGCAGACTGCATAAAGCTGCGTGATTCACCTCGGAAATAGTTGAAATTATAGGTTCCCCATTCGCTTGCGCCTGCACCTGTGTTAGGGTATTCATAAAGCGCAGTTCCGTCAAATTTTGAAAGTGCATACCAGTCGGTAGCCATGTGTACAGGAACAAAATCCGTTATAACACCGATATTCGCTTTGTGACATTCGTTGATAAAATACTTTAAATCATCGGGAGAACCATATCTTGAAGTCGGAGCAAAGAATCCCGTGACCTGATAACCCCACGAAACATCGGCAGGGTGCTCGGAAAGCGGCATGACCTCAACATGGGTATAATTATTCTTTTTAAGATATTCAATAAGTATCGGCGCTATCTCACGGTAGGAATACCAGCGCTCCTCTATCGGAACATCGGAGTCGAAGTTTTCTCCGTCTGCTTCGCTTTCCTTTAGCTTCATTTTCCACGATCCGAGATGTATCTCGTATATGTTCATCGGCTTGTTATAGGTATCTCCCCTTGAACTCATCCATTCGCTGTCGTTAAAACTGAAGCTTTTCAGGTCAACTATATAGGACGCAGCATTCGGGCGAAGCTCCATAGCAAAACCGTAAGGGTCGCATTTGTCAACAGTTTCTCCACCTGCGCCATGTATACGGTACTTGTACATCTGTCCGACCCTTGCGCTGCTGATAAAAAGTGAGAAGACACCGCCCGTTCCCTCTTTTGTCATATATGCACCTTTCCAGCTGTTGAATTCACCTATGACCTCGACCGAACGTGCGTTGGGCGCATAAACACGGAACATAACTCCGTCATATTCAGGATGCGCACCGAAATATGTATAAGCGTCAAACGCTCTGCCTTCATAATAATCCTGTAAAATCATAACGTTCTCCTTTGCAGGAACTCACGTTCCATAGCTTATTTAATACTAATTCCAAACCAACCTATAGACAAATACTCGGATATAATAATCCGATTCTGCGTCAGACTCCCTTGACAGGCGGCAGCCTGCCTGCGGTCGTCTTCCTTGACTTGTATTATTCTATCTGTCGTCTTTGTCTATAGAACGGTTTGGAATTAGTATAAGAATATTATACCATAATCATTTTATTTTTTCAAGAAATTTGTGAAAATTCACAACAAAACCATAATTTTTTCGAATTTAGTCGAAAATGACATATCAAATTTATGCATATATACCTCAAATTTGTAAAACAGCCTTGATTTTTGGACGGAAAAATGTTACAATGTTAGTGTATTACACTATTCAGACGAAAAGGAGAACTTTTATGATAGTAAAACCAAAGATAAGAGGATTTATCTGCACAACTGCCCACCCGACAGGATGTGACGCAGCTGTAAAAGCACAGATAGACTACGTTAAATCTCAGCCTGCAACAAACGGCCCTAAAAAGGTGCTTGTTATCGGCTCATCAATGGGCTATGGACTTGCTTCAAGAATTTCCACAGCATTTTCCTGCAAAGCAGCAACTATCGGCGTTATCTTTGATAAGCCCGGTACGGAAGGCAAAACAGGCTCCGCAGGCTGGTATAACACCGCCGCATTTGAAAAATATGCTCACGCAGAAGGTCTTTATGCTAAAACCATAAATGGCGACGCTTTCTCTCAGGCAGTAAAGGACGAAGTTATCGACCTTATCAAGAAAGACTTCGGAAAGGTTGACCTCGTAGTTTATAGCCTTGCCGCTCCGAGAAGAACTCTCGCAGACGGAACAACAGTATCTTCCGTGCTTAAAACGACCACACAAAGCTATACAAACAAAACAATTGATATGCGCAATATGACAGTTTCGGACATCACGATCGAACCTGCAACCGAAGAAGAGATCGACAATACCGTTGCCGTAATGGGCGGCGAGGACTGGTTCGACTGGATAAAGCAGATGGAGCGTGAAAACGTTCTTGCTGAAAATGCCGTGACAGTAGCATATTCCTATATCGGACCTGAGCTTACCCACCCGATGTATTATGACGGTTCGATCGGCAGAGCGAAAGCACACCTTGCCGCAACCGCAGGAATGATAAACAACGTTGTAAACGGCGTTAAGGCGTATGTTTCCGTAAATAAAGCGCTCGTTACACAGTCAAGCTCAGCAATTCCGATAGTTCCGCTCTATATCTCCATACTTTTCAAGGTAATGAAGGAAGCAGGAAACCACGAAGGCTGTATCGAACAGATGCAAAGACTCTTTGCCGAGAAGCTTTATAGCGGCAAACCTGTCCCGACCGATAACGAAAACCGTATCCGCATGGACGACCTTGAAATGCTTCCCGATATCCAGACAAAAGTCACCGAGCTCTGGAATAATATTTCCACCGAAACACTCGCCGACTGCGCAGATATCGCAGGATATCAGCATGACTTCTCCGAGCTGTTCGGATTTGACGTACCCGGCATCGACTATGAAGCAGACGTAGATCCGGTAGTTCCTATCGAAAGCATCGAATAAAGAAAAAGCCAACCGGCGGGTCAAACTGATAATTCAGCTTGACCCGCCGGTTGGCTTCGTGTTTTAACAGCTTGATTTATGAATCAAACAATGTTCTGCGAAAACATTTCCGCCCAGACAGGTCTATATCCTGCTGCTCTTGCCACGTTCTGTGAGGCTATATTTCCGCTCCATGTGCCGTAATATGGAATTGCGCCGTGTGTCATTATTTCGTATGTAAGCGCCTTTACACATTCTGTCCCTATACCAAGTCCTCGGAATTCTTTCTTAACGTCTATGCCTATCTGCCAGAAGCGTTCGCTGTCGCTGCTTGCGCCTGCCATTGCGATAATATCGCTGCCGTTCATTGCACAAACTGCGATTTTGTCCTTTCTTTCACCTTGGTCTTTATATAATAGTGCGTTGGAAAACTCCTTGTGCGGATAAAGCTCCGATTTTATCTCGTTTTCCTCAAAAACTTTAAGATTAATTCCGCTTTTTCTGCGGTACTTATACGGTGTTTCGGTCAGATAATAGATGTTTACCTCTCCGATAAATTTATTATGCTCGGCAAGCTTACTATTAATAAGGTACTGCACCTTTCCGCTGAAAAGTTCCGCTCCCGAATACTTTGGGATAAGGCTTTCGCAGAAAGGGATAATAGAACTGTCAGCAGAGATAACAGCGTTTCTGCCCATTGTTGCCATACGGAAAAACGGTGTTTCGTCAAAAATAAGTCTGCTGCCGCTTTTGGGAATATTCGGAACAACGATGTTTTCCGTGCTGAAAAAATCCTGCTTGTAGCAGCCGCAGTCAGCTGCAAGTTGTTCCGCCGCAGCTTCAACAAATTCACTATGATATATCATTTAGTTCCTCCGTTCAGATATTTTATCAGCATATTATGTGCGATACTGCCTTCCCGAAGAAGCTCTGCGGCTTTCTGCGCAGGAAAAAAGTCTGCGCTGTCAACTTCCGATGACAGCTTCAAAGCGGATTTTTTTACCCTGCATAAAAATCCTATCATAAGGTTTCCGCTTTTGCTGTGGAAGCTGCTGCCAAGGTAGCTTATATCCGACGCATCAAGTCCGATCTCTTCCTTGACTTCTCTTACAGCGGCTTCTTCAGGCGTTTCGCCCTCTTTTATATATCCTGCAACGCAGACATAGTTCTTCGAAACATAGCTTTGCTTTATAAGGACAATTTCTCCGTTATCCGTTACGCAAAGGCATATAACGCATGGATAGGAAAAAGGAAAGAATGGTCTGCGGCAGTTTTCGCAGTAAGGCGTGCTGCCGTCATCTCCGCAGTCGGTTGTTCCCAGTTCTTTTCCGCACAAAGGGCAATATTTAAAGGTCATTTCTATCTCCTTGATGTATATCGTGCATAAATATTACTATATGTATAAAAAAGTATAATTTACGACAAAAAAGCGAACAAAATATGATTTACTGTTCGCTTTTTTATTATTATACTTCATTATGCACCGGTCATTCATTGCGTGCAGATGAATTTTTGTTTATGTTTGTGCGGCTTACTGTCCGAGCTTTGCTCTTGTCTTTGCACGGAGAGAGTTGTCAAGGATCCTCTTTCTGATTCGGATCGACTTAGGTGTAACTTCAAGAAGCTCATCATCAGCGATGAATTCAAGGCTGTCTTCAAGTGAAAGGTTCTTCGGCGGAATAAGACGGAGAGCGTCATCCGAGCCGCTTGCACGAGTGTTTGTAAGGTGCTTTTTCTTGCAGACATTGATAACAAGGTCTTCTGCCTTCGGTGACTGGCCGACGATCATGCCCTCGTAAACAGGAACGCCTGCACCGATGAAGAGAGTACCTCTTTCCTGTGCGTTGTAAAGACCGTATGTGATAGATTCGCCTGTTTCAAAGCAAACAAGTGAGCCTGTGTTCCTTCTTGGAATATCACCCTTATAAGGCTGATAGCTGTCGAAAACGCTGCTCATAACGCCCTCGCCCTTTGTATCGGTAAGGAATTCGGACTTGTAGCCGAAAAGTCCTCTTGCAGGTATAAGGAACTCGATCCTCATTCTGCTGCCCGATGGGTGCATTGTCTGAAGCTCTGCTTTTCTGCTGCCGAGCTTTTCCATAACTGCGCCAACGCCGTCCTCGGGAACGTCGATAACAAGGCGCTCGATAGGTTCGCACATAACGCCATCGATCTCTTTCATAAGCACCTTCGGAGTGGAAACGGAAAGCTCGTATCCCTCACGGCGCATATTTTCGATAAGGATAGAAAGGTGCATTTCGCCTCTGCCCGCAACACGGAAGGAGTCCGTGTTTTCGGTTTCGGAAACTCTGAGCGAAACGTCACGGAGAGTTTCCTTGAAAAGACGCTCACGGAGCTGTCTTGATGTAACAAACTTGCCCTCACGGCCTGCGAACGGGCTGTCGTTTACGGCAAAGGTCATTTCAACGGTAGGTTCGGAGATCTTTACGAACGGAAGCGGTTCAAAATTTGAGCTGTCGCAGAGAGTATCACCGATAGTGATATCTTCAATACCGGAGATCCATACGATATCTCCGACTGTTGCCTCCTGAACAGGAACTTTGTTAAGGCCTTCGATCTGATATATAGTAACGATCTTGCTGTTGTAAGGCTTGCGGTTTTCATGGTAGTCGCCGACTGTGACCTGCTGGTTTACTTTAATAGTACCTCTTTCGATTCTGCCAATACCGGTTCTGCCGACATAATCGTTATAATCGATAGAGGAAATGAGCATCTGCATCGGGCCTTCGGGGTCGCCCTCGGGGGCAGGGATATAGTTTACGATAGTTTCAAAAAGCGGAACAAGGTCTGTTCCTGCTTCGTACTGGCTGAGCGAAGCTGTGCCTGCACGGCCGGAGCAGAAGAGAACAGGGCTTTCGAGCTGCTCATCGCTTGCGTCAAGGTCAAGCAGAAGCTCGAGTATCTCATCGCCGATCTCGTCAAGACGAGCATCGGGACGGTCTATCTTGTTTACAACAACGATGATCTTGTGACCCATTTCAAGCGCTTTCTGGAGGACGAAACGAGTCTGCGGCATACAGCCTTCAGCTGCGTCTACAAGGAGAACAACGCCGTCAACCATTTTAAGTACACGCTCAACCTCGCCGCCGAAATCAGCATGGCCCGGTGTGTCGATGATGTTGATCTTGATGCCGTTATAATTTACGGCTGTGTTTTTCGCAAGGATAGTGATTCCTCTTTCACGCTCGATGTCGTTCGAGTCCATTACACGGTCAGCAACTTCCTGATTTTCACGGAAAGCACCGCCCTGCTTGAGCATTTCGTCGACGAGAGTAGTTTTGCCGTGGTCAACGTGGGCAATGATCGCAACGTTTCTTAAATCTTCTCTTACCATAAAAATTCCTTCCTTAACAAAGCTGTACTGCGGCGAAAACACGCCGTTTTTCAGCAGAATATCCTATATATTTTAACACTACTATATATAATATATCTATCATCTACAAATATATTATTGTATAAAAAAACCTTGCAGAAAAATCTGCAAGGTATTTTAAATGGTGGAGGAGGGTGGATTCGAACCACCGAAGCCGAAGCAACAGATTTACAGTCTGCCCCCTTTGGCCACTCGGGAACTCCTCCAAAAAAATATCTAAACAAACTTTCATTTGTTTAGAAATTGGAGCTGGTGGACGGACTCGAACCCCCGACCTGCTGATTACAAATCAGCTGCTCTACCAACTGAGCTACACCAGCTTAAATACGATTTTCTGTTTTCGTTTCAAGCGACTTTTATATTTTAACACAAGCAGTTCAATTTGTCAATAGATTTTTTTAGGATTTACAAATTGTTCATACTCTTGCTTTTTTGTGAAAAGTTGAATGGTCGGGGCGACAGGACTCGAACCTGCGGCATCTTGGTCCCAAACCAAGCACTCTACCAAACTGAGTTACGCCCCGAATTCAGCTTTATAATTATACCTTATTGCAAGCGCATTTGTCAAGGGTCAATTTTTGACAAAACCGGCGGCATTTTAAGCATCCTTTTTGCTTATTATTGACATAAATCGGGTATAATCTGCTATGTGTGGTATATTTGGGAGAGTTCTACACCGTTTTTGTTGAGAAATAATTGAGATTGCGGAGAGTTTGTTGCATTTTGCACTACAACACCTAAAATAATTTTAACAATCTATTACGCCAAAATATCAAAAGCGTGTTGCAAAACCAAGAGTTTTGTGGTATAATGTAATAAGTTTATTATGCCGGAGGTGCAAAGTGTGAGGATAAAGATGTTCAGCCCTATGATAAATAAGGAGCTTTCGTTTCT
>JBJEQL010000385.1:0-6266 GCA_051881735.1 Oscillospiraceae bacterium | reverse complement strand
GATAAGCGTTTCGCTGATGACAGTTCCGTTCTGCAGCATATCCTCAAGGTTCACAAGGTCGCAGTTATGCATGTGCTGTGCAAAGTAATCGGAATCATGGAAATGGATAAGTCCATTCTTGTCCGCTTCGACGATATCGGGGGGCAGAAGCAGACGGTTTGTTATGTCACGGCTTACCTCGCCTGCCATATAGTCACGCTGAACGCTGTTTACAACAGGGTTCTTATTGGAGTTTTCCTGCATGACCTCTTCATTATTGCATTCAAGAAGCGTAAGGATACGGTCATCGGTAGTGTTTGCCTTACGGACGAGCGAACGTGTATAACGGTATTTTACATAGCGGCGAGCAACATCGAATGCGCCCTTTGCCATGATCTGGCTTTCGACCATATCCTGAATTTCCTCAACGGATACCGCTCTGCCGATCTTTGCGCATTTATACTCTATATAATCGGCTATATCATCGATCTGGCCCTCGTTAAGTTCGTTCTTTTCGCCTGCGTTGTTAGCTTTAGCGATAGCATTGACGATCTTTTTGACGTCAAAAACTTCTTCCGCTCCGTTTCTTTTGATGATCTTCATCTAAAATCCTCCCTGTTCCACACTTATACTATTAACTAAACTTCTGTAAAAATCAAATTACTCAAGCCCTGCATATACAAATAATTCTTTAGAACTTTCATTACTTATCAGTACACTATATATTGTTTATTATTTCATTTTTACGTACCACATATTGAATTATAACACAAACAGAACCCAAAAAGCAAGGGTATTGAGGATATTCCCGATTGGCGTTTTAGATGATTTTCTCAAATTCTTTTTGGTAATATTGCGGATTGACAAAAAGAGCCGTTCCGAAAGGTTTGACGGAACGGCTCTTTTTTTGACGCACCACTATATATAGTGTTAAGGTCAAAACATTTTCACTATATCTTCGAATTCTTTTCTGACGGGCTTTTCCGGGTCTGCGGTTCTTTTGCCGACAGCGATGACTGACATAACGTTCTGATCTTCAGGTATTCCAAGTATCTCATGCAGCTTTGCCGAATCGCGAAGTCCCATTATAAGCGTATCAAATCCGATATCCTTTGCAGCCATGATAAGGTTCATGTTCTGCAGTCCGAGATCATAAGCACCCCATTCATTGCCGCGTTCATTGGTTGCGCTTCCGTCACGTTCAAAGCCGGAACGGTTCGCAGCATAAGCAGTAACAATAAGCGCTCCGACATTCTTTGTATTGTTGCGGTTATATTCGGCGAAACATTCTGTACGTATTCTCTCGATCATCTCCGGCGAAACTGCTATGTAGTATCTGCCTGTTTCCGAATTCTTCCATGAGGGCGCCTGCTGAGCAGCGTATATCATCGCCTTCACATCATCCTCGGTAACGGAAACGTTCTCCGCATACGATCTAATACTTCTTCTTTTTTCAATAAGCTCTTTAAATTCCATGGTAAGCATCTCCTTTTGGGTAAAATATACCATATATATCATAATTTGTCAAGCTTCAAAAAACGAAGCTCCCCCTGCCCGAAAGCAGAGGGAACCGAGATCCGTTTTGTTTATCTGTCTTATAAAACGTATACATTTACCTGTTTTGCGCCCCAATCACAGCTTGCCTCGTAGCTTTCCATGAAAAGGTCTACGAGAATTCTTCCGTCGAGAAGAGCTGTTCCTGTATCAGCTGCAACAGCATAGCCGTAAACATACTTACCGTCCGTTGAAACGATATAAAGCTCTGTTCCGTATGGGATTATCGCAGGGTCAACGGCAACATAGCCGACCTTAACCTGTCTGCCGGAAGCAGTCTTTGCAGTCGGACGTGCGCTGTATGCGCAGGATTTACCGGTAAGCACCTGAGAATATGATGTCGGAACGCCGTTTTCATCAAGTGTCAGATCATCGGGAACTTCAAGCTGTGAGATACTCATTGCAGCGATAGGATTTACCTCGGCGGTACCGGTCACGATAACTTCATCGATCGGTTCTTCGGTAACCTCCGTGCTTACAACATCGGAGCTTGCAAGCTTTCCGTCAACGTATGTGTGACAGATAGTTTTTGCGATCTCGCCTTCCTCACCATCAACAAGGACCTTGGAATATCCGACAACGTAGCTGTCATCTTCCTTGTACTCGGTTGCATAGTCGATAGCTTCAAGCTGGACTTCGGTAACATAATCAACACGATTGATCACAATATTTGTATTTTCGTTAAGCGGCTCGGAAAGGCCCACATTGATAAGATCGTCATCGTCAACAGCGACCCCTGCGACATCGAGCGCATCGGCAACGCTGCCTCTTGCTCTTACAACACGGTTTTCGCCGTCTGCAAAAACGCTTACCTTACAGAACGGACGGGGATTGACTGTGATCGTTTCTTCGCCCTTGTGTGCAGCGTTTACGATATCTGCTGCAAAAACACGCTCATTTGAAGAAAACTTAACGGCTGAAATAATAACCAGCAGAAGAATTACAATTCCGGCTGCAGCAGCAGTTGCTATTGAAACAATCTTATGTTTTTTTACATCCTGCAAGCTTTTTAACGGTAGTTTAATAGGTCTGCTCATAAAATCTCCTTTTTCATTGCTTTTGATCTAAGCAGGTCAACAGCAGATAAACTGCCTGTAACCCATTTGTAATCTTTAGCGACTTTAGCTATTATAAAATCAAAATAACCGTTTGTCAAATTTCCGAGAACCCCTTTTTTGTTGACATTGCACAAAACAAGCTTTTTTTGCCCCCAAAATAAAGCGTGATTAAAGCTGAAATATGGAGTTTTCTGGAATTTATTTCCAAAAAGCTTTATGCAAACCGCATAAACCTGTCCTAAAAAAATTTTTTGTAATGTAAATTTTTGGTTTTCATTCCATAAAATGTAATTTAAGTCGACAATTTTCAACCGATTGTTTATAATATTTCCGACTATTATATACAAAATGCACAACAGTACCATTAGATATAGTGCAAGTTGTTGGTAAAATGGTAAAATCGCCTTTTAGCGGGATTTTTACCCCAAAATGCAGGTAAAAGCTCAGGGAAACGCTATTTTAAAAAACCGGAGATCCAATAAAGATCTCCGGTTTTGAGCCAATTATTCTGTTGGGCTGTCGTTTTCCTCTGCATAATAATAGGACGGATCCAATTCGTCAACATAAGCTTCGGGGATAACATCGGCAGTTCCGCCGAGTATCTTAAGGGCAGGCGATGTGAAAAGACAGATAGCTTTATTCTTAGCGCTGATCTCTGCTCTTGTAACGTTTCCGCCAAATTCTCCGTCCAGCGTCCAAGGTATCTCTTCCTCAGCGCTAACAACTGCTTTTCCCGTTTTAAAATAGTAGAAATATTCCGATTCAAGATTTCGTGCAAGCAGAGCGTTTATTATCTGTTGAAGTTCGATAAGATTCTTCGGATTCTTTATGAAAAGACCTTCCATAACGCCGTCATTCATAAGAACGTCCTTGCCGCCGAGTCCTTTGAAGCCGCCGACAGACATAGAGTTGCATATCATACCATATATAAAGTCATCTTCGATGACATTTCCGTCATATTCGATTTTTACACGATACGGCTTCATGCTGTTGAGGCGTTTTATACGCAGTCCCTCTGCGATATATGCCAAGCTTCCGAAAACGTTCTTCATCTGCTGTGATGTACCGTAGCTTACATCGGTGAAAGCGCCGAAACCTGCAACATAAGTAAAATATTCATCGTTGAACGTGCCAATATCGACCTCAGCAGTTTCACCCATGACGATCTTTTCGGCTGCCGTTGTCATATTGTGCGGAATACCAAGGCTTGAAGCAAAATCGTTCATCGTTCCTGCAGGGATATAGCCGAGCGGGATCTTCACGCCGGTATTCATTATACCCTTTATCGCTTCGTTCATTGTTCCATCGCCGCCGCTGACAACTATAACGTCATACTCTTTACCCTGCTCGGTGATAACATTAACAGCGTCCAGCTTCGACTGGGTCGGATGCACTGTTACGTCATATCCTCCGATAGTGAAAATATTGAGTATCTGCAGAAGATGAAACCTTATCTGTCCTTTTCCGGCATGGGCATTGAAAACAAAAAGCATCTTTTTCATAAAAAAGAATCCTTTCAGGTAATTATGTTACAGCAATGCCGCACATTTATAGTAGTGCGGCAAACCTTTTGTATTATAATTATAGCCAATAACTGTGTCAAAAAATACAGAAACGGGTGAAAAATAAGCGAAACAATTTCCTTAAAACAGAAACTCATAAACATTTCCGAGTATTTCTCTTACCCAATAAGCGGGAAGATAGAAACGAACCGTCCTTGCGGCGCAGCATTTTACGTCCATTCCCTGCTCTTTAGCTATCGTTTTTGCACGGCGGAGATGATATTCGTTTGAAACTATCGCAATTTCGCCCGAGATACCCTTTTCCTCAAGTATCTGCCTTGAAAACATCATATTTTCTCTTGTGCTGGTGGAGTTTTCTTCAAGGATTATCCTTTCGGGAGCGATACCACGGCGTTCAAGCTCACGCCTTATGCACTCGGCTTCGGAAACAAGCTCGTCTGCTCCCTTTCCGCCCGATGCGATGACGACAGCTTCGGGGAACTGTTCAAGGCATTTATATGCCGCATTTATACGCTGCATAAGCATTGCACTCGGCACATCTCCGTTTACTCTGCACCCAAGCACAATTATCGCAGCAGGATCCTGCGGTTTGTCATTCGCCGCCTTGACCATGAAAACAGATATCACGACTGCAAGAATAAACAGCACCGCTGCGCAAGCTGCGATCACCGAGAATACAACTCTTGCCGCCTTATTCGTTTTCAGCAGTTCAAAAAGCCTGCTGTGGAAAACGGCAAGCAGCGCAAGAACTGCGCAAGCCGCCATAATAACATAGTTCCCAAGATTAAGATGAACGCTCGGATTAAACACAGGCGAAAGCCCGAACAAAAAGCCGAGAATCGACAGTATGAACAGAACTTTCCAACCGATACCGTCTAAGCCAAGCATCACTCTCAAAGCTTTTCAAGCGCTTCGGTCAGCGCCTTTGCAAGCTGATCGGGGCAGGAAGTTCCCCTGCCGTTGCAGTCAATGCCTTTGATACGGGAGATAGCTTCTTTTGCATTCATTCCCTTTATAAGTGCGGCAACGCCCTGCGTATTTCCGCTGCAGCCGCCCATAAAGCTGACGCTTTCTATAACGCCGCTGTCGGAAAGCTCGATTGTTATTTTTCTTGAACATACACCTCTCGGTGTGAAATCATAAGTCATTTTCAGTAACCTCTTTATTTTGTTTTATTTGCAAGCTTTATAATTCTGTCAATGTTTTCCTTAGATGTATAATAGTTGCCGATATGGGTCGGACGCTCGTTATATATTCCGTGGAAGTCCGAGCCGCCTGTTACGATAAGATCATATTTCTCGGCAGTTTCCAGCAGCTTGTTCTGCTGTTCCTCGGTTGCGGAGTAGTGATAAACCTCAATTCCGTCAATTTTGCCGTTCTGTGCAAGCTCTTCAAGAAGTTCCTCAGAATCGTACATCATTGGGTGAGCCATAACGGCAACGCCCTTTGAGGAATGTATAAGGTCAAGCACGAAATTTACATCGGGATACTCACGTTCAACGATGCAGGTTCCGTTTTCATGGTTGAAAAGCTTATGATTGAGCTTTCCGTAGAAATGGGTCGTATAGCCATATTCAATAAGGGCGTGCATGATATGCTGCTTGAAGATGCTCTTTGAGCCGGTTGCGTGTTTCATAACGCTCTCCGCTGTGATAGGGTAAAGCTTCATGACATTTTCTACCATTTCGGCAGCACATTTCCGTCTTATCTCGCAGGATTTTATGCAAAGTCCCTCAAGACGGTCAGGCTTCTGCGGCGCATAGCAGAGGATATGTACCTTGCGGTTTCGCTTTTTATCCCATGCCGAAAGCTCCACTCCGGGAATGGTCTGGACGCCGTAACGCTCACCGAGGACCTTTGCACGGTTTATTGATGACATTGTATCGTGGTCGGTTATCGAAATGAAATCAATACCTGTTTTCTTTGCCTGAACGATAATATCCTCAATCCCGAGCGAACCGTCGGAAAGAGTAGTGTGGCAATGAAGGTCGCCTATCATAAACTCATCTCCTTGTTAAAATGATGCGTAACACAAAATATATACAATTAATTATACCATATTCCAATGCATAAATCAAGCATTTTCTTATCAAATATGCATAATACTAAACACCAATAAAATACAGGAAAAAATCTGCGCCGAAATCCTATA
>JBJEQL010000384.1:0-6268 GCA_051881735.1 Oscillospiraceae bacterium | reverse complement strand
TGATTCTTGTAATTGACGAGTATCCCTATGTTGCACGTTCTTCAAAAAGTCTTGCTTCTACGCTTCAGATGCTGATCGACAAATATAAGGATACATCAAAAATGATGCTGATCCTCTGCGGCTCGTCAATGTCATATATGGAGGATAATGTACTTGCCTACAAGGCACCGCTGTATGGCAGACGTACTGCACAGATGAAAATTCTCCCATTTGATTTTGACGAAACCTGCCGTTATTTAAAAAATTTTTCCGCAGAAGACAAGGCTTTGATATACGGAATTGTGGGCGGAACGCCTCAGTATCTGCTGCAGATAAATGACAAATTGAGCGTAGAAGATAATATAAAGAACACATATCTGAATCCTACATCATTTCTATTTGAGGAGCCGACTAATCTGTTGAAGCAGGAGGTTCGTGAGCCTGCGATTTACACAGCTATCATTACTGCTATTGCAACCGGTGCTTCACGAATGTCGGAGATATCAACAAAAGTCGGAGAGGATACCAATGTTTGCACGTCATACATCAAAAACCTTATGAATCTTGGTATCGTGCAGAAGGAAACTCCGTATGGCGAAAAGAATTCACGCAAGTCGATTTATTATATCGAGGACAATATGTTCCGATTCTGGTATCGGTTTGTGCTTGAAAATAACTCGATTATTGTACGTGGCGCAGCCGACCGAGTTTATAAGCGAATTGAACCATATCTGTCAAATTATATGGGCAAGGTTTTTGAGGATATCTGTACGCAGTATCTTTGGAAACAGCTTCTTGACGGCAGATGTCCCGTGGAGTTCAATTCTCTCGGACGTTGGTGGGGTAATGACCCTGTTGAAAAGAAACAGACAGAGATCGACATTATGGGCGAGCAGGACAAGGATACAGCTCTTTTCTGCGAGTGCAAATGGACGAATGAAAAGGTTGATCTTGGTGTACTCGAAACACTTGTAAAGCGAAGCAGACTGTTTTCATATACAAATGTGCATTATTATCTTTTCTCAAAGTCGGGATTTACAAAAGGCTGTTTTGATAAGGCGGAAGAGATGGGGAATGTTTCTTTGGTTGATTATGCAGAGATCGCAGGGGAGTGACAATTGCTGAATTTAAGGAGAAAACGTTATGCCTACGCTTATTCTGAACGGTTTACCCGATAAAAGCAACGCTTCAATATCCGATTTCCTGACAAAGCATTTAACGGGTGAGTATAAGCTCGTAAATTTGTATTCTGCAGAAATTTTTGATACTGATCCAACTGTTGATGAATTTGTTAGATCCTGCACAGCTGTTGTAATAATATCACCCGTTGTTTTCGGAACTCTATCGGGCAGGATAATTGATTTTGCTGCAAAATATATAGGTTCGTTAAAGACATTGGCTCCGAAATACGGTGCAGTAGTATATGTAAGCAATAAAAAGGATATAGACTGTGTTCACGATACCGCCGAGAGAATTATGTCTTGTTTTAACGTTATGGGGAAATTCGCAGAAGTTGTTATTGATCGTGAAAAATATGATGATATCCTGCCAATGATAGATTGGATCAATTCAAAAACATGCATAAATGCTTCAAATGAAAACAATCAAAATCCAAGCCTAACAAAATTCAGTCCGCCGCTGGAAAAGATCAAACTGTTCCGTTCGCTGTTTAAGGGCAGGGAAGATGTTTATGCTCTTAGGTGGCATAATGTGAAAACGGGTAAAAGCGGATATTCTCCCGTATGCTCAAATAAATGGACTCCGGGTGTATGCAATATGCATAAAGTGAAATGTGCTGACTGCAAGTACCGCTGTTTTGCTCGCCTTGACGACAAAGCAATTCATGCGCATCTCAGCGGCAAGGACGAATTATGCCGTGATGTTATTGGGATATATCCTATGCTGCCCGATGAAACGACAAATTTGCTGGTGCTTGATTTTGATGATGGAGATTGGAAAAGTGATGCAGCTGCGGTTCGTTCGGTTTGTAAAGAGCATAAAATTCCGTGCTGTGTTGAGCGTTCACGTTCGGGCGAAGGTGCGCATCTTTGGATATTCTTTGAAAAGTCTGTTTCAGCGGCATTGGCACGAAAGCTTGGCAGCGGAATTCTTACAGAAGCAATGAAAAACTGTCACACTATCGGCTTTGCTTCGTATGACAGAATGTTCCCAAACCAAGACACAATGCCTTCGGGCGGATTCGGAAACCTTATAGCATTACCGCTTCAGAAGCAGGCTGTGATCCACGGCAATTCGGTTTTTGTTGATGAAAAATTTCAGCCTTATCCCGATCAATGGGCGTATTTGTCATGCGCAGAGAAAATATCGGAAGAAACTCTGAAAAACTTGATAAGCAAGCTTTGTATAAAGTCGGAGCTTGGAGAGTTATACTCGGAAGAAAGCGAACAGATCACATTTGGCGAAGAATCGGATAAAATGTTTCCAAGCAGCTTGAATGTTATTGTTTCAAATATGCTTTTTATTGATAAAAACGGCATTTCTCAAAATGGACTTAACAGAATAAAACGACTTGCAAGCTTTAAAAATCCCGAATTTTACAAAGCGCAGGCAATGAGAATGTCAACCTACGGCAAGCCGAGAATAATTTCACTTGTAGATGAAAACGAGAAATATGTAATGCTCCCAAGAGGCTGCAAAAAATCACTTGATGAGCTTCTGACAGAAAACAACTGCACAGCGAGTTATGAGGATAAAACCGAAAAGGGCAGAAGTATTGATGTGAAGTTCGATGGCGAACTGCGTAATGATCAGCAGGCAGCTGTTTCGGCGTTGATGAAGTATGATAACGGAGTAATTGCGGCGACTACAGCTTTTGGAAAAACAGTAACAGCTATCGGACTTATTGCGAAACGCAAGGTCAATACGCTTATTCTTGTTCATACGCAGGTTCTTTTGCAGCAATGGAAAAAGGCGCTTGAACAGTTCCTTATCATAAATGAAACATTGCCCGATGATTCGCCCAAAAGAGGAAGGAAAAAGCATATCTCGGCTGTTGGTCAACTTGGCGGTTCAAAGAATACTTTAGCAGGAATAGTTGATATTGCGGTAATTCAATCGCTGTACAATGACGGTGAGGTTAAACCGATAATAAATAATTATGGAATGATAATTGTAGATGAATGCCACCATATTTCCGCATTCAGCTTTGAATCGGTTCTTCGTGCGGCAAAAGCAAAATATGTCTACGGACTTACAGCTACTCCGAAGCGTTCTGACGGACATCAGCCTATTATTTTTATGCAATGCGGACCTATCAGATATTCTGCCGATGCAAAAGCTTATGCGGAAAAGCACAGCTTCAAGCATATTCTTGTACCGAGATTTACAAAGTTCAGATGTGCGGAAACCGATCAAAATCTTACGATAACAGATATTTACAAAGGACTTACCGAAAGTGAATACAGAAACAAACTTATTGTAAATGATGTAATATCCGCAGTACAAAGCGGTCGAACTCCGATAGTTATATCCGAAAGAATGTCGCATATCCGTGTCCTTTACGAAATGCTTGCTGATTCGACGGACAATATTATCATATTGAGCGGTCAGGGCACGGCAAAAGCCAAAAATGAGCTTGTTGAAAGAATTCAGAACATTCCCACCGATGAAACGCTTATCATTCTTGCAACAGGGAAATATGTTGGCGAAGGTTTTGACTGCCCAAGATTGGATACATTATTTCTTGCAATGCCTATCTCTTGGGACGGTACACTTGCGCAGTACGCAGGTCGGCTTCACAGAGAATATGACGGAAAAAGCGAAGTAATGATATTTGACTATGTTGATATCAATGTTCCGATGCTTGAAAATATGTATAAAAAGCGACTGCGCGGATATGCAAAGCTTGGTTATGCCCCTCGGGAAATTGTTGAAGACAGCTTTAGGACAATTTACGGTAATGATTATGAAAACGATCTGTATCGGGATATTTCCGCAGCAAAGAAAACGGTGATCGCAGCAGGTTCATACATTTCATCAAGAAGCCTTAATATGCTGATAAGATATGCAGAGCAGACAATGGTGAACGGAGTAAAATTCAGAGTCATAACAAAGAAAAACAACAGCGTTTACAACGAAAAGATCGAAAGGCTGCTGACATTTCACGGTATAGATCACTCGATAAAAAACAAGCACAACAGCAGCTTTGTAGTCATTGACGGCAAGACAGTCTGGTATTCGACAGATGAGCTTTTCAATTACAATACGGAATGCTGTGTTTTGAGGATTGAGGATGAGGTTTTGGCAGGGGAGTTGGGGGACTATCCTCATTAATTTCTGACTTTCATACTGATTATTTGAGCCTATTATCCTCATCATTGTCAGAATATCAAAAATAAAAACATATTTCGACGATATCGATAAAAAATGTCGAAAGTTTCGATTAAATTTCATCGAATGTTTTGATGATGATTTACCCAAGTGCAGCAATATAATTGAAGCACTTAAAGAAAAAGCTCTTTCCAGATATGAGCTTGCAAAGGCGTTGGGATACAAGGGAATATCCGCAAAGCTTACCGCCGAGGTTGACAGAATGCTTGCGGAAAAGCTTATTGTTAAGGTTATGGACGGAAACAGGGTCAAGCTTGGACTTGAGAACGTGGATTATGGCGATGGGGAATAAAATCTTTCAAGGCGAATTAGCCGATATATTGGCTTATAAAGAAGACAAACTGTCCTCGGTAAAGCAATATAAACTCTTGCTTTACCGAGGATATTATTCATATTTCATCGCTGCACAATAGAGAAAAATAACTGATATTAACAAAGTTTGCAATTACCATTAAAGTTTCCGACTTGTTGTTTTGTTAGGAGCAAGAATAAACAACTGTGTGGGAAATTTTTTAGAGCGAATTTTGTGAAATATATATACATAACAATAAGAATTTTGTGAAAACACTTCTTGATAATCCAAGAATAATGTGATATAATAAGTATCGGGTGATGATATGAAGCTTCTGAAAAGAAAAATTGACAGCTTCCTTGAAGAATGGAAGGCTGATCCTGAAAGACTTCCGCTTATTGTAAAAGGCGCTCGTCAGATCGGAAAAACCGAATCAATACGATATTTTGCTAAAAAGAATTACAAAAACGTGATCGAGATCAACTTTGTGCTGCATAAAGAGTTCTGCGACATATTTGATAACGGATTTGATACCGATACTATCATAAAAAATATCTCTCTGCGAAATCCTGAGCTTGAGTTTACGAAAGGGGATACGCTGATATTCTTTGATGAACTGCAGGCGTGTCCGAACTGCGCCACAAGTTTGAAATTTTTCAAGCAGGACGGCCGTTACGATGTTATCTGCTCCGGCTCGCTTATGGGTATCAGCTATAAACAGATCGAATCAAACAGCGTGGGATATAAAGAAGACTATGAAATGCATTCAATGGATTTTGAAGAATTTTTGTGGGCAAAGGGATATAAGCAGGAACATATAGATGATCTGTTTTGTCACATGCTTGATATGAAGCCGTTCTCCGAGCTGGAAATGAGCGTAATGCTTGAAAGCTTCAATGAATATATGATCATTGGAGGAATGCCTGCCATAGTCAATTCCTTTGTGACGAAGAAAAACTACAGCGGTACTCTGAAAATGCAGAAGCAGATACTTCTTGATTATGAAGAGGATATCACAAAATATGCGGCAGGACTTGATCAGGGAAAGATACTGAATATATATCGCAAGATCCCCGTATTTCTCGGAAATGACAACAAGAAATTTCAGATCTCAAAGGTTGCACGAAATGCAAGAAACAGAGATTATGTGGGTACGGTCGATTGGCTCAGCAATGCAGGAATAGTTAATATATGCTATTGTATGGATATGCCGTGTCTGCCGTTAAAAGGCAACTACAATCCCGATAACTACAAGCTGTATTTTAGAGATACGGGATTGCTTGTGGGTTCTCTTGATGAAGAGGTGCAGGATGATTTGCGGGCAAATAAGAATTTTAACACATATAAGGGTGCACTTTATGAGAACATTGTTGCGGATATGCTTGTGAAGTCGGGCTATGATCTGTATTTTTTCAGAAATGAAAAGAGCACAATAGAAATGGATTTCTTTGTGCGTGACGCAGATTCACTTATCCCGGTGGAAGTAAAGGCAAAGGACAGCAGTACGCCTTCGCTTAACAAGCTTATTGAAAGTGAGAAATATCCTGATATTAAATACGGCATAAAGCTTAATCGTGGAAACATCGGGTTTAACGGCAAGTTTTATACATTTCCATATTTTGTGACATTTCTTATAAAGAAGTGGCT
>JBJEQL010000383.1:0-1668 GCA_051881735.1 Oscillospiraceae bacterium | reverse complement strand
TTTATATTTCTATTGACATATCCTATTAAATAGGGTATAATATATATGCAAGGGGTGAAAATACTTGACGAGGATATTTGTAATACTTCCCGAATTTGAAAAGCAATGGTCGAATATGGGATTGAACGATAATGATCTGCAGCGGCTTCAAGAGGAGCTTATCAAAAATCCACAAGCAGGTGTTTTGATTCCGGGTACAGGCGGACTGCGTAAAATACGTTTTGCCTATGAGAATAGGGGCAAAAGCGGAAGTTCACGTGTCGCATATGTTGATTTTGCTTTCTGCGAAAAAATCTACCTTATCACTGCATATTCTAAAAATGATAAGGAAAACCTTACCAAAAGCGAACAAAACAGCATCAAAAAGCTGATTGAACATCTTGAAAAAAGCCTGAAAGGAGAATGAATATGAACGTTTACGAAAGCATTGTTCAAGGTCTTAATGAAGCAATAGAATACGAAAAGGGTACAATTTCGGCTCGTACTAACACAATTTCAGTTGCACCCCTGCCGGAAATCAAAAGCAATCAAATCAAAGACATTCGGGCTTCTCTTAATATGACACAGGGCATCTTTGCCGCTGTTATGGGCGTTTCAATCAAAACCGTTGAAGCGTGGGAAGCCGGTACTAACACTCCTTCGGGAACAGCAAAACGTATGCTTTCACTCCTGCAATCCGACCCCGATTTGCCTAAAAAGTACAACATTTATTCCTGCTGATTTTTATCCGTTCTGTTTTATAACAGGACGGATTTTTTATTTCTTTATCTTTCCTCCGCTTTCTGTGAGTTTGGTTTCGTTCTTACACTTTACGATAAAAAGGGTGATAGCCAGCCCACCAAAAACGATAAAATGAGCCTTGCTGTCGTCCCATATTTTCTGTAAAATGTCGGGTTTTTCTTCCTCAACGGGAGCTTCCTCCACAATTTCCGTTGGGGGAAGCTCCTTGCTGTCCTGCCACTCTCTCCACTCACTTGCGGCTATGGCAGCAATGATAAGAGCAATGATTATGACCGTATATTTGAAGCCCTGTTCGTCCTTATGAGCCTTTACAAAGTCCTTTATCCTGACGAATAATTTTTTCATTCTGTCCTCCTATTCTTCATCATCGGAAAATGGTGTATCTACTTCCCACAAGTCGGCATTTGGAAGTTCATCGGTTATGAGAAGCTGATAAAATTCCTGTGCCTTTTCATTATCCGCAGCACCGAATTTGCGAAAATCGTCCTCGTCAATGCCAAGCTCCTTTTTGAACATATCAAGATACGATTCAATAAGTTCTTTGCAAGCGTCCTCGTCAACGCCCAAATCTTCCGACCCCGTCAGCTCCATTACTTTCGCAAGCAGCTCATCGGCAGTAAGGCAAACACCTATTTCTCCGGTGAGGTTATCGTGGTCGCTGTCGCAATAATACTCCCAAGAGTAACCATTCTCCGCATCTCCTATGAGCCTGCGTTTGCAGTTCTGATTGATGCAGGGGTTATTATGGGTAATATTTGTTGTTATGGAGAAAAACTCCGTTTCCTCAAAGAAATCCATAATATCCTGTGGAGTGATGTTTACCGATACTTCTTCATCTTCCGTATCGGGATCGGCAGGCGTATCATCGGGATTTAGCGTAAGCAGAGATTTATATAACGCTATGTATGCAAGCAGTTCCTCTGCCGA
>JBJEQL010000382.1:0-6277 GCA_051881735.1 Oscillospiraceae bacterium | reverse complement strand
CGGAAATTCCGTTTTCGTTAAATATGACCAAACCGTTATCCGTTCCGCAGAAATAGCTGCCGCGGTATTTTGCAACAGCGTTGACTACCTGTTTTTCGGCACCGATATTATCAAAGACATTTGTAAAACGGCTTTCCGAAAGCTTTATAACGCCGTAGTTTTTAGAAGCACCCCATATATTTCCCTGATAATCCTCATGGAAGCTGCTTATGGAGCCGCCTAATTCTTCAATGTTCATTTTGCGGTAGCTGCCGTCCTGCGCAATGTAGCCGAATTCCGAACCGTAAGATATCCAGATACGGCTGCGGCTGTCCTCAAATATGGCAAATATTTGCTCTGAGGATATGTCTTTTTCCTCAGAAAGCTTGATATTACCTTCAGATACTTCCGCCGAAAAAAGTTCGCCGCTTTCCGTTCCTATCAGCAGTCCTTCGGGAGTGGAAGCAAGGCTGTAGAAAAAGTATTTTTCCTTGTCTTCCTCTGTCGGGGTAAGCAGTTTTTCTCCGTCCAGAGCGCTGAAGCCGCCGTTATTGTCGATAACGAACAGCTTGTCATCGCATACTGCCATTGACGTTGCAAAGGTAATGTCATGCTCCGATATTTCAATGGTATCATCAATGCTGAATCTGCATATTTTACCGCTTGTACCCACATAAACGCTGCCGTCTTTGTCCTCTGCAAAACAGCGTACAGAATTTGAGGGAAGTCCGTCATCAACGGTAAAGTATGTATATTCACCGTTTTCGTATCTTGCAATTCCTGCGTCATTTGTGCCTATCCAAAGACGTCCCTTGCTGTCGGTCATCATGCTGACAACGTTCACAAGTCCGCCCTCGCGGATAAATTCAAATTCAGATCCGTTGTATCTGGTAAGACCTGCATAGCTTCCTATCCATATATATCCGTCCTCCGTTTCGCAGATAACATTGGCTCCGGAGGCGATCATACCGTTAGTATTGTCGTATATTTTTTCGACAAAACTATCGGAACCGGCGTTCTCGTTTACAGCATAAGATTCTATTGGCTGTATTGCGGCTGCAGATATTATACACGCAGTAAGGATGATCGGTATTATCTGTGCTGCAGGTCGCTTGGCTTTTTTCAAACGGGAGATACAATAAATGATCAGACACGCCAAAATAACGCTTATCTGCTTGTCCACGATGTCCACCAAAGCCTCTCCTGCCAGAGCTGCGAGAACATCTGAAACATCGTGCCATTTGAGCATATCTGTCAGAGTATCGCCCCATATATTGCCTGAATATCCATCGTAAAAAATAATATTCAGCGGAGTTGACATAATAGTGCATAACACTCCCAGCCAGAAAATCGAAATGACGGCTTTCAGCACATTGTCGAGATATCCTTTTTTTATGAAAATATGTATCATTATTGCCGCTGCAGCGTTGATAACGGAATACACAAGAGCGGTTATATCATAAATTGAAGACAGAACGTTTGACGCCATACCTGCAATTATACCACTCAATAAGCCGCCGTAATACGATGAAATGATCGTACCGACCATATCCAGCCATACGGGCAGTTCGAGTGTATGTGCAATATATCTTCCCACTACATTGAGGATAATACCAATAACGGTCACCCCGACGGCTTTTGTAATTCTTTTCAAAACTATCCCTCCAATTCACTTTTGCTGTGCAAGGCTTCAATTCTGCCGAGTGCAGTATCAGGCTCGAATACGCTGCTGCTTGTTTGAACTGTGATCTTTGACTTATTATTGCTGCTGCCAAAATCCATTATACATACAGTCATTATTTTTAAATCATTGCGATGAAAAACTATTATTCGATATAATTATACAATATTTTCCCTAAAATGGCAATACTTATTTTGATTTAAGTTCTCCAAACAATAACGATTTGGAATTAGGAAAACGCTGATTAAAGCGCAGCGTTCGTTTCGCCGTTTTGAGAAATGTACGAGTTTACGCCTTTGAGGACATTTTGAAAAACGGCAGAAACGTATTAATCAGCGTTTCCTTAGTATAAAAACTATAAAAAAGAAAAGCTCCTTCACCGATAACGATGAAGAAGCTTTGATTGTCATATAGAATTATGACCTTTGATGGTCGAGGTGAGCTGCGCTTGCAAAAGGTGATATTTTTTCATACTTATCAAACGGTAGAAATATTTATTCGACGGTTTTGAGCGTTGGCAGATCAATGACATACCGATCAATTCTTTTTTTCAGTTTTTCAAATCGGCAAAGCGATCACTTCGCATTAATCGGCGTTTATATCAGCCACCGATTCACGCTCGACAAGGCTTGTATGAAGCTGTACCGAGCTTATCTGTATCCCGTTTTTTATCTGCATCATTGTGTAAAATGCAGCTTTTCCGATGTGTAATCTGTTCTGGTTGATCGTTGTTAGAGCAGGAGTGCAGTATTCCGCAGCAGGAAGGTTGTCATAGCCCGTAACGCTGATATCCTGAGGGACGCGGTAGTTTGCTTTTTCAAGCTCCTTTACTGCTGACGAGGCGATCACATCGCTTATGCATACGATAGCTGTAACGCCCTCTTTGGCAATATCAAGAGTTATCTTTTTTATTCCTCTGCCTGAAAAATGTCCGCATTTTACTGTCTTGGAGGAAGCGGTCAGTCCCAGCTCCGCAAGATTATTCAGAAAAGCATTTTTTCGCTCGATAGTAACTATGCTGTCCGCCTCTCCGCCGATAAATCCGATCTTTCGGTGTCCCTTTCGGTAGAGATATTTTACGATCTGAGTTATTCCGTCTGAGCTGTCGCAGCCGACTCTTGCAACAAGCGGATTTTCAATATAATTATCCAGGACCACCATTGGAAGATTATGTCCTTTGTTTCGGTCGATAAAATCAACATGGGGTCTGAAACCGAGAAAGAATATCCCTTCATATCCGCAGCCGATAACAAGATGATCGTAATTGCCGGTATTGACCTGATCCTCTGTAACTGAAATGATATTAAGGCCAAGGTTATTTTCGGTTGCAGCTGCCTGAATGCCTGCAATTATTTCATATCCGAACTGTGTGCTTGTTCCGTAGTGGATAGCATACACAAGAACAGCCACGTTCTTTTTTTTGTGCATACGCTCGGGACTGATATAATAACCCATTTCAGCGGCACATTTTAATATGCTTTCACGTGTTTCTTCGCTTATGTCCGTAGCACCCGATATTGCTTTTGAAACTGTGCTTTTAGTTGTCTTCATTCTGTCAGCAATGTCCTGAATGGTGACTTTCTTACCCAATTCTTATCACTCCCTTACCGATTATATCACATTTTCCCCCAAAAAGCAATAGTTATCAGCCCTTTACGGCGCCTCCCGTGACACCCTCAACATAGTATTTCTGCATCGAAATAAACAGCGCTGCGATAGGAATGGAAACAAGGACTGCACCTGCTGCAAACTGAGTATAATATGTTCCGATAAACTCTCTTTCCAGCATTTTGAACATTCCGAGCGCAACAGTATAGCTGTCATAATTTGAACCGCATATAATGCTCGGGAAAATGTAGTCTACCCACGGTGCCATAAATGAAGTAAGGATAGTATAAACTATGATAGGCTTGGAAAGCGGAAGTGTGATCTTGAAAAACACCTGTGATTTTGTTGCTCCGTCAAGGTATGCGGCTTCGTCGAGAGTCTTGGGGATAGTATCGAAAAAGCCCTTCGCAATGTAATACTGGAGTCCTGCACCTGCGATATAAACAAGCGTTAGGCAAACAAGAGGATTGCTAAGAAGATTCATTCCCTTGAGGATATAATATACTGCGATCATTGACATAAATCCGGGGAACATTCCGAGGATAAGCGCAACATTCATCAGCGGCTTTCTCATTTTAAAGCGCAGACGGCTGAGAGCAAAGGAAACCGCAAGCACGATAAGTGTTGAGCCGACGCAGGATATTACAGATACAAGAAGTGTATTTAAAAACCATTTTGTGAAGTGGAACTGCTGATCCTTTGTGATAAGGTTTATGTAGTTGTCTGCTGTGAAGCCCTTCGGCCAGAAGTAGCTTGTGTATGAGCCGGGTTCTTCACGGAACGATGTCAGTATGACCCAGCACAGAGGAAGTATCCAGATTATGCCCAAAACAAGCAGAAGTATCTGTATAAATACGTTTATAAATCTCTGATGTGCCCTGTATGAATGATTGATATTATACATTACTGGAACGCCTCCTCATTATTGTAGGACTGAGAATTGCGGAATGTGATAAGCGAGATAACGGAGCAGATCACAAATACAAGAATTCCGATAGTAGACGCATAGCAATAATCTCTTGAGTTGACCGTGAGCTTGTAGAGCCATGTTACGAGCAGGTCTGTCTTTCCTGCCTGATAGTAATCGAGCGTTGCGGGAGTACCGCCTGTGAGGAAATAGATGACGTTAAAGTTATTGATATTTCCGATAAACTGAGTGATAAGATACGGTGTTGTTACAAAAAGAACATAAGGCATCGTGATCTTTGTAAACATTACAAAGGGAGAAGCGCCGTCTATTCTTGCTGCTTCGTAGAGGTCGTCGGGGATATTCATAAGGATACCCGAAGCGATAAGCATTGTGTACGGGATACCTATCCAGAGGTTTACAAGAATAACAGTTACTCTTGCCCATGTCGGGTCGGTGAAGAAGGGCAGCGGACTTTCGATAAGATTCAGCTCCATAAGCAGCACGTTCACGGGACCTGCTTCAGCAAGCATATTCTTCATAACAAGCAGCGAAACGAACTGTGGGACTGCAATTGCAAGAACAAAAAGTGTTCTGTAGAAGGATTTGAATTTGATACCCTTTTTATTGATGAGCATTGCGAGGATAATTCCGAATACATAGTTGAGGAATGTTGCGAAAACCGCCCATACAAGCGTCCAGCCGAGAACGGGCCAGAATGTCTGTGAAAGTACCGAATTCGAGCCGAGCATAGTCTTGAAATTATCAAGTCCGACCCATGTGAACAGGTTTGCAGGAACCTGATGATCCTTGTCGTAGTTGGTGAATGCAAGGAGGATCATATATACAAGAGGAACGATCGTGAAAACAAGTATGCCTGCGATAGGAACGGAAAGGAGTGTTTTGTGGAATTTTCCGTCAAGCAGAGCAACGATATCGTCCTTGATATTCGGGAGCTTTGCGCCCGACTTTGAAAGCTTTTCAGCTTCTGCAGCGGAGGAGATGTTGCTCAGATATATTGCGATAAACACGCCGGTGATAAATAATGCAAGTATTCCGTAAAGAAGGATAAGCATTGAGTTGTCGCCGTTTTCGCGCATAACATCGATTCCAAGCTCTTCGTCAAAATACCAGCCTCTCTGAACTGTTCCGAGAGTTCTCAGACCTGCGATACAAGCTGCGCCGCTTTTTATCATATACCATATATAAGCAGCTTCTGTTCAAGGAACAGCAGACCTCTTATGATCTGACCTCTGAAAAGATTTCCTGCGCCCATTATAAAATAGGACAGTTTTGTGCGTAATCCGCCTTGGGCAAACGTTCTTCCGAAGTTTTTGAATCCGTTTCCGATTTTTTTGAAAAAAGATGATACATTTTTCGGAAGATTTTTAAAAAAGCTTATTATTCCCGTTATAAAAGCCTTTACCGCATTTACCGTCTTAGTCAAAAGCTTTGCATACCACGGTAAAAGGAAGTATTCCGACTGTGTCATATTGATCCCTCCATATATTATTTTTTAGGTGTTTTCTAAAGCTCCGATCAGCTTTAAACCAATATCCCAAGCTCTTTGGGGTACTTGTTTAAAGCTGTTATCCGCAGGATTTGCTGCGGATAACAAGCTTTAGGGGGTAAGGAGAAAATATCAAACTGTAATCATTCGCTTGTAAGTGCTGAAAGAACGGATTCTACATATTTGTCAAGCATTTCCTGGAGATTATCCTTTGTGATATTGCCTGCGATAAGGTCCTGACCGAATGCTTCTGCAGGAGTCCAGTAGTTGCCTGCCTGGGGAATGGAGGTCTGAACTGTTGCATACTGAGCCTGCTGTGCAAGAGCCGATACAGCTAAGTTGGAGTTGAGCTTTTCCTTGTCTTCTGCAAGCTTAACATTTGTGGGAGCGAAGGAACGGTTTTCAAAGTTGAGTACCTGGTTGTCATAGTTTGTGAGCCATTCAGCAAGAGCCATTGCGTCAAGAGGATTCTTTGTTTCGGAGTTTACGCCTATGATCTTGAAGTTTGCCATACCGCCGAGCTGTACGCTCTCGCCGTTGGAAAGAGTAATGCTCGGGAGCTTTGTTGCAGCGTAGTTATCGCCGAGAGAAG
>JBJEQL010000381.1:0-6325 GCA_051881735.1 Oscillospiraceae bacterium | reverse complement strand
TTTCGTCATGCTCTCAGTGACGGATTTTCGAGTATTCCTCAAAACGGCGAAACGATTGCTTCGCATTAATCAGCGTATCCCTAAGAAACCTCATCTGAAAATCAACATTTTTAAGAACTATACTATAATATAAAGGAGATAAATATGCTTTTACTCGAAGAATTAAAGGTAGAGCTTGAAGACTACCGCAAGGAAATGAAAGACCTTCATAACATCCTCAACATCGACAAGGCAAAAGCCGAGATCGCAGAGCTTCAGGAAGAGTCCGGAAAAGACGGTTTCTGGGATGACCTCGAAAACTCACAGAAGGTCATGCAGAAGATCAAGCACCATGAAGCAACTATCGACAGCTACAACAAGCTCAACGCAAAGCTTGAAGATACTATTACTATGATCGAACTTACGCTTGAAGAAGGCGCACAGGATGATGACGATGTTGTTCTCGAAATCAAGTCCGACGCAAACCACTTCAAGAAAGAGCTTGAAGCAATGAAGCTTTCCACACTTCTCACCGGCGAATACGACAGCAAAAACGCAATTCTTACTTTCCACGCAGGCGCAGGCGGAACAGAGGCTCAGGACTGGGCTTCAATGCTTTTCAGAATGTACAATATGTGGGCTGAAAGCCACGGCTTCAAGGTTACAACTCTTGACTACCTTGACGGTGATGAAGCAGGACTCAAATCCGCCTCTATCCTTATCGAAGGACTTAACGCTTACGGCTTCACAAAGTCCGAATCGGGCGTTCACAGACTTGTCCGTGTATCTCCGTTCGACTCTTCGGGAAGACGTCACACCTCGTTTGCATCGCTTGAAGTTATGCCTGAAATGAGCGAAGCTGATACGAACATCGAAATTCGCCCCGAAGACCTTGAAATTGACTTCTACCGTGCTTCCGGTGCAGGCGGACAGAAGGTAAACAAAACCTCATCCGCAGTTCGTCTTACACATATCCCGACAGGTATAGTTGTTTCCTGTCAGACTCAGCGAAGCCAGTATCAGAACAAGGACTATGCAATGAAAATGCTCATGTCCAAGCTTGTTGAAATAAAGGAAAGAGAACATCTTGAAAAAATCGAAGATATCAAGGGCGTTCAGAAGGAGATCGCTTGGGGCGCACAGATCCGTTCCTACGTTTTCATGCCCTATACTCTTGCCAAGGATCACCGCACAGGCTTTGAAAACGGCAACATTCAGGCTGTAATGGACGGAGATATTGACGGATTTATCAACGCTTATCTCACCGAGCTTTCACACGGCAACATCACAAAGTAATGCAAAGGATATTCGGACTTATACGCAAGGCTGCGAACAGCTTTGAAATGCTTTCGGACGGCGACAAGATCGCCGTCGGCGTTTCGGGTGGAAAGGACAGCCTTGTTCTGCTTTACGGACTTGCAAAGCTCCGTGATTTCATCGGCATAAGCTTTGAAGTCACAGCTGTTACTATTGACCCGCAGTTCGGCGGAAAAAGTGGAAATTACGATGACATATCGGAATTATGCCGTGAACTTGGCATCAGATATGAAATAATACCTACGCAGATTGGCGAGATAGTGTTCGATGTGCGCAAAGAGCCAAACCCGTGCAGTCTTTGCTCACGAATGAGGAGAGGTGCACTGCTAAGCGTAGTTAAGGACTTAGGGTGCAATAAGCTTGCACTTGGGCACAACAAAGATGACGCAGTTGAAACATTCATGATGAATCTCACGCTGGAAGGCAGGATAGGCTGTTTTCCACCGGTGTGCACCCTTGATGACAAAGATATCACGCTCATTCGTCCTCTTATTCTTGCAGAGGAAAAGGAGATACGCACAGCAGCCGCAAGGGCAAAGCTGCCCGTTCTCAAAAGCTCCTGCCCTGCAGACGGAAAGACCGCCCGTGAAGGCACAAAAAAACTTATCGCAAATCTTGAAAACTCTTCAAAAGGCACGAAAGAACGCATCTTTGGCGCAATCCTCCGCTCAGAACTAAACGGCTGGCATGAGGTACATTGAACATTTTGTAGGTTCAACAACTTTTTCAAGGATACAATTTGTGAATTTAAACAAAACATCAGGCAGATTATTGACATTTCAACCGAATAGGTATAGAATATTTAACGTATAAATTAGAATTTTTTTGGATAGGAGAAAAGAAAAATGAAACTTTCAAAAATCATTTCCGGGATCGCTGCCGGTGTGTTTGCAGCATTCTGTATGACTTTCACTGCATTTGCGGAACCGCAGGACTTTGAACCCTCCGTCACAAGAGCTGTACAGACAAACGGCTCATGGGGACAGTCCATCACATATTCTGCGGCTGATATAATGGCTGCAGGCATCGGCCCTGATTCAACTGTCGAAGTTCAGTATGAACTGGAAGGCGATCAGTCACTCCCCGGCCAGCATCAGGTTGAACTTATCTTCCAGAATTATGAGGTTGAGCCTCAGATCTGGGCACAGGTAGTTCCTTATGAATACGATGAAACACACGCTGTCTTCGATTACGAGGCAATGGTCCTTGCATACGGAAGCGATGATTTCTCAACAGTAAATAATATCTGCATCGGCGACCGTGGCGTAAAAATGACAGTTACATACGTTAAGATCACAAATTACGATCCTCCTGCACCGGCAGAAACGACCGCTGCAGAGACCGAAGCAGTAACAGAAGCAGTAACAGAAGCTTCCGAAGCACCGGCAGAAACAACAGCAGCAACCGAAGCTCCTGCTTCAAGCAGTGCTCCAGAAAGCGGAAACAATGTTACAATAATAGTGATCGTGATCGCAGCAGTTGTTGTAGTTGCAGCAGTTGTTGTAGTTATTATTGTAACTAAGAAGAACAAGAAGAGATTCTATTAATAAATTCAAACGGTAAAATCAATGTCCGGGAAAAACTTCCCGGGCATTTTTTTGTTTTCCTTTTACCGGACGTTATTTTGTTAACAAAAAAGCCAAATTTAAAAGTTTTTGCAAAAACAATTTCATAATTTTATTCAAATCCTTGAATTTTAAGGGATTTAAGGAATATTTTTGATATAAAACGCAAGAATTAATCATAAAACTTGCAAAAACCTGTTGACAAGCGCTTATTTATATGATAGAATAGTACTATCGCAAAAAAGCGGCGGAATTATTCAGGGATATTCCAATGCACAGAATAAAAGGAGAACGCTTATGGATAATTACAGAAACCAGGAACCGTTTCAGAAAGACGGACTGTATGACCCGAAATTCGAACACGAAAACTGCGGTATCGGCGCTGTTGTAAATATGAATGGAACAGCCGATTATACCGTTGTTGACAATGCGCTCAAGATCGTTGAAACACTCGAACACAGAGCCGGAAAGGACGCCGAGGGCAAAACAGGTGACGGCGTTGGTATTCTCCTCCAGATAAGCCATCCTTTCTTTGCAAAGGCTGCACAGGAAGCAGGCATCAATATCGGCGGCGAACGTGAATACGGTATCGCTATGTTCTTCTTCCCACAGTCGGAAGATCAGTGCCGTTTCGCTATGGCAGATTTTGAAAAAACTCTTATCGCCGAAAACCTTGAATTCCTCGGTTGGAGAAAGGTTCCGGTAAATCCCGATGTTCTCGGTACAAAGGCGCTCGAAAGTATGCCGAACATCTATCAGGCCTTCATCAAAAAGCCGGATGACTGCGCAAAGGGCATCGACTTCGATCGCAAGCTTTATATCGCAAGAATGGTTTTTGAAAAGCAGAACAGGGATACTTATGTCTGCTCCTGCTCAAGCCGTACTATTGTATATAAAGGTATGTTCCTCGTTAAACAGCTCAGAAAATTCTATCTTGATCTCGATTGCGAAGAGTATGTTTCCGCTATCGGTATCGTTCACTCACGTTTCAGCACAAACACCAACCCGAGCTGGCAGCGTTCACACCCGAACCGCCTTATCGTTCACAACGGCGAGATAAACACTATCACAGGTAACGTTGATAAAATGCTCAGCCGTGAATCCGTGCTCGTGAGCGACCTTATCGGCGACAGAATGAAGGATATCGTTCCTGTTCTCGATGTAAGAGGTTCCGACTCCGCACGCCTTGACAATACACTTGAATTCATGACAATGGCAGGCGTTGATCTTCCGCTCGCTGTTATGATGCTCATACCTGAGCCGTGGCAGTACAGCAAGACTATCAGCCGTGAAAAACGTGCTTTCTATCAGTACTATGCAACAATGATGGAACCATGGGACGGTCCTGCATCAATCATCTTCTCCGACGGTGATGTTCTCGGTGCGGTACTCGACAGAAACGGTCTGCGTCCGTCACGTTACTATATCACCGATGACGGCAGCAACAAATACCTCATTCTTTCATCCGAAGTCGGCGCACTCGATATCCCTGCCGATGTTATCGTTAAAAAGGAAAGACTCCACCCCGGCAAGATGCTCCTTGTCGATACAGTTAAGGGCGAGCTTATCGAAGATGAAAAGCTTAAGGATTATTACAGCAAGCGCCACCCCTACGGCGAATGGCTTGACCATAATCTCCATCCGCTTAATGAATTCTATATCCCGAACAAGAAGCCTGCTCGCTACTCGGGCGAAGAGCTTGAACGTCTTCAGCACGCATTTGGATATACACATGAATCTATCCGCAGCACAATGATCCCTATGGCTCTCACGGGTTCAGAGCCTACCGCTGCAATGGGTGCAGATACACCTTTGCCTCCGCTCTCGAACACAAATCCTCCGCTTTTTGACTACTTCAAGCAGCTTTTTGCTCAGGTTACAAATCCGCCTATCGACGCTATCAGAGAATCTGTTATCACCGATACTACGGTTTACCTCGGTGCTTCGGGCAATATCCTTAAGGACGATGAGAAAAACTGTCTTGTTCTGAAGATAAAGAACCCTGTTCTCACAAATCTTGACCTTCTCAAGATACGCACATCAAATATCGAAAGCCTTAAGACTGCCGATATTTCCATGCTTTATAGCAAGAAAACTTCGACCCTGCGTGAAGCTATCGAAAACCTCTACCGTCAGGCAGACAAGGCTCACGAAAACGGCGCAACTATCCTTATCCTCACCGACAGAGGCGTTGACAAGGATCACCTTGCAATTCCGTCACTTCTCGCAGTTGCAGCTCTTGAAACCTATCTTGTAAAGACAAGAAAGAATACTGCTATCTCACTTATCATCGAAACTGCAGAGCCTACCGAAGTACATCACTTCGCAACTCTTCTCGGCTTCGGTGCAAGCGCAGTTAACCCATATCTTGCAATGGATACTCTTTATGAGCTTACATCCGACAGAACTATTGATAAGGAATATACAGAAGCTCTTAACGCTTATGTTAAGGCTATTGTTGACGGTATCGTTAAGATCTCGTCCAAAATGGGTATTTCCACTATCCAGTCCTATCAGGGTTCAAAGATCTTTGAAGCGCTCGGCATAAGCGAAAGCGTATGCAAGGAATTCTTCCCCGATACAGTCAGCAGAATAGGCGGTATCGACCTTGACGATATCAGCAAGCGCAGCATCGCTCTCCATGACGCTGCATTTGACCCCCGTGACCTTACCGTTAACGAAGCTATCGAAAGCATCGGTAACCACAAGTCACGCAGCGGCAAGGAAGAGCATCTCTACAATCCGCTTACGATACATCTTCTCCAGCAGTCCACTTGGACAGGCGATTACAACCTTTACAAGAAATACTCCGCTGCTCTCAACGATGAGGAAAAGAACCTCACTCTCCGCAGCACTCTCGATTTCAACTATCCTGCTGACGGCGGAATCCCACTTGACGAGGTAGAAAGTGCAGAAAGCATCATGCACCGCTTCAAGACAGGTGCTATGTCCTACGGTTCTATCTCGCAGGAAGCTCACGAATGTATGGCTATCGCAATGAACCGCATCGGCGGCAAGTCGAACAGCGGTGAGGGCGGTGAAGACCTTGAAAGAATCGTTACCGCAGGAACAGACGAGGATAAATGCTCTGCTATCAAGCAGGTAGCTTCGGGACGTTTCGGTGTAACTTCAAAATACCTCACTTCCGCAAAGGAAATTCAGATCAAGATGGCACAGGGTGCAAAACCGGGCGAGGGCGGACATCTTCCTGCAAAGAAGGTTTACCCATGGATCGCAAAGACACGTCACTCCACACCGGGCGTTGCTCTTATCTCACCTCCTCCGCATCATGATATTTACTCTATCGAAGATCTTGCACAGCTCATTTATGACCTGAAGAATGCAAATAAGGACGCAAGAATTTCCGTCAAACTCGTTTCCGAAGTCGGCGTTGGCACAATTGCAGCAGGCGTTGCAAAGGCAGGCGCAGGAGTTATCCTTATCTCCGGTTATGACGGCGGTAC
>JBJEQL010000380.1:0-6328 GCA_051881735.1 Oscillospiraceae bacterium | reverse complement strand
TCTCCATCACTTCTTCCACAAATATGTCCAAGGAAGACATTCAGAAGGCTGTTGACGATGCCGCTAAGTATGCTGAAGAAGATAAGAAGCGTAAGGAAGCTGTTGACGCTAAGAACAACGGTGAGAACCTTGTGTTCCAGTGCGAAAAGGCTCTTACAGAGTTTGGCGACAAGGTAACAGCAGACGATAAGGCAGCTGTTCAGCCTAAGATCGACGCTCTTAAGGAAGCTCTCAAGTCTGACAACACAGACGATATCAAGGCTAAGACAGACGAACTCCAGAAGGCGTTCTCCGAAGTAGCTACAAAGGTTTACCAGGCAGCAGGCGCAGCTGCACAGGCTGCTCAGGGCGCTGCTGAAGGCGGCAATGACAACAACGGCGGTGACAATGGTAACGGCAGCGACTTCGTTGACGCAGATTTCAAGGACGTTGAATAATACAGAGAATTAAATATATTGCTGATAGGTCAGATTTAGTCTGACCTAAAGGCGTTTAATATGATACGGAGCAGAGATGCTTCGCAGGAGGCTTTTATGGCTGATAAAAGAGATTACTATGAAGTCCTCGGAGTGGCAAAGACAGCTTCGGAGGATGAGATAAAGAAAGCATACCGACAGCTTGCAAAAAAATACCACCCCGACCTTAACCCCGACAATAAGGAAGCCGAGGAAAAGTTCAAGGAGGTAAACGAGGCTTACGAAGTGCTGTCCGACCCCGATAAAAAATCACGCTACGACCAGTTCGGTCATGCAGGCGTCGATCCGTCTTACGGCGGTGGCGGCTATGGCGGCGGTTTCAGCGGCGGATTTGGCGACATGGGCGATATCGGAGATATCTTCAACAGCTTTTTCGGCGGCGGTTTCGGCACAAGTTCAAGAGCCAACCCCAATGCGCCGAGAAGAGGACAGGATATCGAAACAGATATCACTATCAACTTTATGGACGCCTGCAACGGCAAAGAGGTTGAGATCTCGCTCAATCGTTTGGAGAATTGTCCTGATTGTAACGGCTCAGGCGCTGCAGCCGGTTCTTCATCCGAAACTTGTTCCGAATGTCATGGTACAGGTCAGGTCAAGGTCACACAGAGAACCCCGTTCGGCATGATTTCCTCACAGAAGCCTTGTACAAAGTGCGGAGGAAAGGGAAAGACCATTTCCAATCCATGTCCGAAGTGCCACGGCAATGGCAGAGTCAATGTTAACAGAAAGATCGCTGTCAATGTTATTGCAGGTATTGACGACGGTCAGACAATGCAGGTAAGAGGACAGGGTAACGCAGGTACAAACGGCGGCCCGAACGGTGATCTTCATGTTTGTGTACACGTTCGTCCCGACCCGATCTTCGAGCGTGACGGATATGATATCCACACAGAGATACCTATAACCTATACACAGGCTGTATTGGGTGATGAGATAATTGTTCCGACTATTGACGGAAAGGTTCAATACACTATTCCCGAGGGCACACAGAACGGTGCAACGTTCCGTTTCAAGGGCAAGGGTGTAAAGAAGATAAACCGTTCCGACAGAGGCGATCAGTATGTACATGTTAACATCGAAGTACCGAAAAACCTTTCCAAGAAACAGAAAGAACTTCTGAAAGAGTTTGAAGGCTCGCTTTCTGCTGATAATTACAACAAGCGCAAGAACTTCTTTGAGCGCATCAAGGAAGCGTTTAAATAATGCGTAATTATTGTGAACGCCAATATTTGTAGTTAAAGCCGCAAAGCGAACGAAAAGTTTCGTCCACCTTTTCAAAGGTGGTGGGTGTCCAGAGGGCAAAGCCCTTTGGTTGCGCTCCGCAGAGCGCGAAATACCCGAAACTTTAGTGCAACGTTTGCAGCAATAGAATGAAAAACTAACAGCTAAAAAAGCGCAATTCAATCAAAAAAGGAAAAACGGATATGAATATCAAAAGCCGTTGAACCTTAAAAATTGAATTGCGCTTATTCTATTTTTCTAAAACAAACTTTCCGCGGGGATAAAACGTGAGAAGCGAAGCGCCGAGCGTTTTGACCCGACATCGTATGAACAGCTATGCACGGGGAAACTTATAATTATCGTTCCCCATGCATAGCTGTTCAAAGTGCGTTGTGCTTTAGTTTAGGGCGTTTCGCCGTTTGCGAACGGCGACAAGGTGGCTCCTCGCCCCCTTGACCCCTCGCAAGCTGTGACTCAGCTTGACCAGCTCATTGGCTTCGCAACGCTCGGCAGATTTTTACATTTCAAAAACAATTCCCATCACCATTAATACTGTGAATATCAATGATACTATTATTCCAAGTATCGAAAGTGTAATCATTTTACGGTTATTGACCGTCTGCTTCTGGTGATAGATATTGTATATTCCAACAATAAATCCGAAAATCGGAGCGAATGAAAGATATGTGTACATTAAACCTAAGAAATAATTCTTTTTTGCATTATCGCTTTCCTGAAGCTGATTCGTATCTTTGTTTTCGATTTCTTCTTTCAATAAGTAATCCAGCGAGCAGGAAAACATCTTGCTGATCTTTATCAGCTTTTCGGTATCGGGGAATGTTGTTCCAAGCTCCCATTTTGAAACCGATTGTCTTGATACATTCAGCATCTCTGCAAATTGTTCCTGTGTAAGATTGTTTTCTTTTCTGATAGCCGTGATTTTTTCTCCGCAAGTCATAAGTCATTTCTCCTTTATAATGGAACGGTCACGGCATCGTTTATGCCGTTTTATACTAATTCCAAATCGTTCTATAGACAAAGCCGACAGATAGAATAATCCAAGTCAAGGAAGGCGACCGCAGGAAGGCTTGCCGCCTTTCAAGGGAGCCTGACGCAGAATTGGATTATTATATCCGAGGATTTAGTCTATAGGTTGATTTGGAATTAGTATTATTGTTCCTTGATTGTCTTTATTGTACACGAACTATCATAAAAGCACTACAAATTCTGAGTTGCAATATGTAAATTACAGGTTGCAGACGTTTTGACAGTTGATTTTTCTGTGATTTTTTATAAATGCAACGCCGCTTTTGAATATAAAATCAAAAGCGGCTGTTTTAATGTAAATTTATTTGTTATGATTTGGGGAGGCGCTTACAATGCTGATCGCTTTTGCAATTGCAATATCAATATCCACAGAGTTTTGGAGCTTTGTACTGTTTATTCTTCCGAAAAGTTCACCTTTAGCGGAGTTTACATACTTCGGCGGAACAATATTCAGCGCATAAGCAAGCATATCATGCCTGCAGTCATTGCATTTGCAGCAATCGCAGTCTTTGAGCTGGAGATCGAGTTTTTCCGAGATGATCTCTTCCATTATGTTTACAACAGCCATAAAATAAGTCCTCTCCCTTTCAGTCTTTTAAATGTTAAAAGTTTCTGCCAATGATTTCAAGACACATTCTGCCGTTATGATAAGGGCACTTCCAAGGGTTAACCATTTCAACCGTTTTCATCGGCTTGCCCTTGTGGTCAACTTCGCCCCACCATTCGGAGTTTTCACGAGTATCGACCTGATATGTCTTTATCCAGTCCATTGTTTCTTCAGCAGCCTTGAGGTATTTTTTGTCGCCGCTCTGCATATATGCGTTGGTGAAGCCGACAACGGTTTCCGCCTGAACCCACCATACACGCTTGCCGTCGATTTTTTTGCCGTCACGCTCATTGTTGAGCGCACCGTCAACGAATGCAATGTTATAGATATTCTCTGCAATGCGAAGGTTGATATTTCTCCACTCAGCTTCGAGTTCTCTGTCTGCAATGACTTCGCAAGCTCTGTCGATGAGCCATGTTGCTTCGATATCGTGGCCGTAGGAGTGAATATCACCGAGAACGTTCCATTCCTTGTCGAAGAAAACAAGCAACTTGTTGTTTTCCTTGTCGAATATCTTGTTCTTGGTGATGCCGAGGAGATACATCAGGCGCTTGCGCACCTTTTCGTTTCTGTCTGCTTCAAGAAGAACGGTATATGCTTCGATAAGGTGAAGCACGTTGTTCATTGTCTTTTCTGCGTCGATCCCGTTTTCGGAAAGGACATCGTTTTTGGCAGGCTTCCACGTTCTGGAGAACGCTTCTACATATCCATATTCGTCCACGCATTTGGTTTCGATAGTGTTGAAAAGTTCGTATGCAAGGGCGAGCGCTTCCTTGTCGCCGCTTGCAATGTAATATGTGGACAGAGCATAGATAGCAAAAGCCTGATTGTAGGTATGCTTCATAGCGTCGGAGGCTTTGCCGTCAAAAGTCATCATGTAGTAAACGCCGCCGTATTTCTTGTCATAGCAATGGTCTTTGAGAAACTTATAAGCGTGTTCTGCGTTGTCCAGAAGTTCCTGTTCGCCAAGTGCCTTATAAGCGGAAGAATAGAACCAAAGAATTCTGGAATTGAGGATAACTCCCTTGTCAGCTTTCTTGTTGACTTTGAGTTTGTTATCCATAAATCCGTAAAATCCGCCGTTTTCATCGTCACGCAGAGCATTCCAGAATGGAATTATTCTTTTTGTAAGTTCATTTTTGCATTCGTTTTTGAGATTCATGTGAGTGTCCTCCGAATTGAAATTACTTTAATCCGCTTCCGCAGCAATTCTTATATTTCTTGCCGCTGCCGCAGGGACAAGGATCGTTTCTGCCGACCTTTTTACCTGCTTTTCTTGTGCCGGATGTTGAACCATCGCCCGGAGTTGCCGTAGGCTCTGCAACACGTTCTCTCTTGGGAGCTTCGCCGTTGTTTACCTGAATTGTAAAGAGCAGACGGATTGTTTCTTCACGAATAGATTCAACCATTGCGTCAAACATTTCAAAGCCTTCAAAACGGTATTCAATAACAGGGTTTTTCTGGCCGTATGAACGCAGGGTGATACCCTTTCTGAGTTCGTCCATATCGTCGATATGTGCCATCCACTTGATATCAACGACTTTAAGGAGAATTACACGTTCAAGCTCACGGAGAACATCAGAGCCGATCTTTTCTTCTCTTGTTTTATAGAAGTCGAGAGCTCTTGTAGTAAGCTTTTCCTTTATCTGATCCTTTGTAACTTCAGCAAGTTCTTCGGTAGTGTAGCGGAAATCGTCGGTTACGGTGAAAAGGCCCATAAATCTGTCACGAAGTCCGGCAAGGTTCCAGTCATCGTGAACATTGTCATCGATAAGATACTGGTCAACGGTTTCGCTTATCATATCGCTTATCATCTTAAGCGTATATTCGTGGATATCTTCGCCGCTGAGTACCTTTTCTCTCTGACCGTAGATGATCTCACGCTGTGCAGACATTACATCGTCGTAGTTGAGGACGTTCTTTCTGATAGCAAAGTTTCTGCCTTCGACCTTCTTCTGGGAAGATTCGATGATCTTTGACAGCATTTTTGCTTCGATAGGCATATCCTCTTCGACTTTGAGAGTATCCATCATTGTGGTTATTCTGTCGCCGCCGAAAAGACGCATAAGGTCATCTTCAAGTGAGAGGAAGAAACGGCTTTCGCCAATGTCGCCCTGACGACCGGAACGGCCTCTGAGCTGGTTGTCAATACGTCTTGATTCATGCCGTTCTGTACCGAGGATATATAGACCGCCGGCTTCCTTGACCTTTTCAGCCTTTTCCTTTACTTCTGCGTCATATTTAGCATAAAGCTCACGGTATATCTTTCTTGCTTCGAGAATGGTTTCATCCTGTGTATCAGCATAGCTTACAGCCTCGCTGATAACTTCTTCTTCCATTCCCTGTTTCTTCATGTCAGCTTTTGCAAGGAATTCTGCGTTACCGCCGAGGATAATATCGGTTCCTCGTCCTGCCATGTTAGTAGCAATTGTAACTGCGCCGAACTGACCTGCCTGAGCAACGATCTCAGCTTCCTTTTCATGCTGTTTAGCGTTGAGGACGTTATGCTTGATGCCTGCACGTTTGAGCATTGCGGAAAGCTTTTCGGATTTTTCGATTGAAATTGTACCTACGAGAACAGGCTGTCCCTTTGCATGACATTCTTCGATCTGACGGATAGCTGCCTTGAACTTTCCGTTTTCGGTCTTGAAGATAACATCGGGGTGGTCGATTCTCTGAACAGGACGGTTTGTCGGTATCTCAACAACGTCCAGCTTGTAGATCTCCTTGAATTCTTCCTGCTCTGTGATAGCTGTACCGGTCATACCGGAGAGCTTGTTATAAAGACGGAAGTAGTTCTGGAAGGTGATGCTTGCAAGCGTCTTGGATTCGTGAGCGACCTTAACGCCTTCCTTGGCTTCAATAGCCTGATGCAGACCGTCGTTAAAACGTCTGCCCATCATAAGACGGCCTGTGAATTCGTCAACGATGATAACTTCGCCGTCCTTAACAACGTAGTCGATATCGTTCTTCA
>JBJEQL010000379.1:0-1693 GCA_051881735.1 Oscillospiraceae bacterium | reverse complement strand
CAAACATCATCAGAAAGTGATTTGCTGATATCTAAATAAGCCTTATCTGAAACAACCTTTATGTCACTCGGATCGGAAACATCCAACAATACAACGCAGGATTCAGGTTCTTCCGCAAAATAATCATTACAGAATGTTCCAACCGCACGATCATCAGTAATAAAGCCTATGCTGAACAGTTTCCAGCCTTCACATTCCGATATTGCGCTGCCGATATCAATATTGTAATCAATCGTTAATACCGCATTGGCAGATCCCGATACCTGATTGATGTTCATAACTTGGTTGATACTTTTTTCACCGCTGATAAAAATCTGGTTAAAGTATCCCCACTTTGATTCAGCGGACAGCAGTTCATTCACATCATTGACCTCCAGTACCTTTTGGGCATTTCCTTGACTATCAACAAAATACTCTTCAAAATCGACGATATTACCGTCTTCTGTTTCTTCTATATTTTTCATAATGAGAGCTGAATAGGCATAGCCCGCCACGGGAAGATCCAAATAAAGCTTTTCACATTCAAAAAAGGTCTTAACAGAAGAGCCGTCAGGCTTATAAAGATTGACCCATCTTCCGTTATCGGTTTTTTCAAGCTCAAAATAATTTCCGCTTGTGTCAGCTGTGACATTTTCTGCATCATCAAATTCACGGATAGTTTTAAATACTGCAGGATCATCTGTTTTTTGCAGCAAATAGTTCTTATCGTCTTTGACAACGAGCATATAATCATAACCTGCGCCTATTGCGGAGTAACTGCAGATCTTTTTGTCATCAAATCCCAAATCTACTGTTTTATATCGGAATTTGCCCGTTTCACGCCAATGTTCTTTATCCTCATCGGTAATGAGAAGAAAATTGTTATTCAGCAAATTTTCGTTCATAAAGCGCTCCTGGTTATAATTAGAATAATAATCACCGCCCGCATATGCGAAACTATCTGTTCCCTCGGGGCAGAAATCACTGATCGGGGCAGTGATAAGCCTGAGCTTTTCGCTGTCAGAAGCTTCTGCATAAGCTGTTGCTGTAAATAGCGATGTGCATAATGCAGCAGCAAGTCCACTGATGATTCGATTTTTCATGGATGTACTCCTCCTTTATTTTCCATTAACTTCATTATATATCATAATAATAAGATCGTCAATAAATATTCCCACTTTTTTAATATAGTCTTGGATCATCCACATATGTAGACTAAACATATTTTTTCAAGGATCTGTGTTGACGAGCAGTTTTTTCCATCATAATATCCGTTTATTTTGCCGAAGGCGTTGTTTCCAACCGCTGCCTTTCAACGAGATCTGCAAAAAAACCATTCTGCTCAATAAGCTCCTCATAGGTGCCATCTTCTATTATCCTGCCCTTATCCAGAACAATGATACGGTCACATTGACGGATGGTAGAAAGCCTGTGAGCGATCACTATTCTCGTACATTTCAGCTTGTCGAGTGAATCGGAAACTATTTTCTGAGTGATATTATCCAGCGCAGATGTGGCTTCATCAAACATAAGCACCTTGGGCTTGGGAGCAATGGCACGGGCGATCATCAGACGCTGTCTCTGACCGCCCGAAATTCCTCCCGAACCCTCGGAAATAATCGTGTGCATACCCATAGGCATATTTCTTATATCCTCAGCCATGCCTGCCATTTCGGCTGCTTCCCATGCCTGTTCCATTGTAAGCTCAGGTGCG
>JBJEQL010000378.1:0-6401 GCA_051881735.1 Oscillospiraceae bacterium | reverse complement strand
ACGGCAAGTTTTATACATTTCCATATTTTGTGACATTTCTTATAAAGAAGTGGCTTAAAGAAAGAAATTGAGATGACTTGATGAATGGCAATCCCAACATAAAGCTGGTTTGAGAAAGGACGTAGGATTAGCAAAAACGAATAACGAATCGAGTTTAGCCAAGTACGATTTGCATAATCGTACTTGACTAAATCTATAATATGGTACCCTTGGTATAAAAAGTAGGACTTCCTGAAAGGAAATCCTACAAAATTACTTATCGAATTTTTCTATTGCTTCTTTTGGAGTAAGCAGGGGAACGCCAAAGTCGGAAAAATCATTTGCATTTCGAGTGATTATGTAGGCACAGCTGTTAGCCATTGCACATTCGGCTAATAATCTGTCCTCAAAATCTTTCGCTTTTGCAATAAACGCAGCAACAATATTGTCGTTTGTTACGGGAAGAACCTTTACAATATCCAGCAAGTGACCAAGGCATTTATATGCAAGCTCGGTATTGTGAGTGTATTTGCGGACAACATAAAAAATGTCTGTAATTGTGGAAGCGGTAACAAATCCGATAATTTTTTTATTTTCACATAGGGACAAAACCTTATGTGATTCTTGAAAATATGGCTCACGCTCGGTCAGAACATCAATAATGATATTGGTATCAATCATTGCTTTCATATTTCAGAAAACGCTCCTCTCTCAGAGAAGTCTTATCAATATCATATCCAGATAAAATGCCGCTTATGGAGTCAACGGCGCTGACCTGCGGATTGCTCAATTTTGCAATAGTTTTTCCGTTTTTGGTGATAAAAATATCTTCCTGCAGCCGGGGGATAAGTTCAAGATATTTTCCAAAATTAGTTTTAAATTCAGTAGCTGTAACGATCATAGGTATTCCTCCTTTGCGGATTCTTTATATCTATATTATATGCGAAAGTCGGAAAATAGTCAATACATTTCGTGCGAAATCATAAGAATATTTTAAAAAATCGCACGAATTGCATAGAATACACATTCAGGACGAGATCGTGGATATCACTATCACATACAGCAAAAGGGTTGCCGCTATTGCAGGCGATATTACAAGAGTTATATAAATTCAAGCCTTCAGCAAAGCTCGTCTGCAAGTGCAGAGATCTGTTTCATACAGTTCTCATCAACAGAAGAATGGATCTGAACAACGTTCTCGCAGAATGTTATATCCTTGCATTTTTCAAGAATGGCTTTCATTGATTTTGCTGCCATAGGCGCCCATGTTCCGTTTTCAATAAAGCCAACCTTTCGGTTCTGGAAGCTGTGTTCCGCAAGTCTGTTGATAAAGTCCTTCATAAACGGGAACATATCTCCGTTGTATGTTGTGGTTGCAAGCACGATCCTGTTATATCTGAAAGCGTCTTCCACACATTCAGCCATATCGCTCCTTGCAAGATCGCTTACGACTACGTTCTCACAGCCCTTTTCCTTAAGGATCTCGGCAAGCTTCATAACAGCGTTTTTCGTATTTCCGTAAACCGATGTATAAGCTATAAAAGCGCCGCTGCTTTCCGCCTCAAATTTTGACCATACATTATACAGAGAAAGGTAATATCCAAGATCATCGGAAAGAACAGGACCGTGCAAAGGACAGATAGTTTTTATATCAAATTTTGAAACCTTTTTCAAGAGATTTTGTACCTGCGCACCGTATTTTCCGACAATACCAAAATAATAGCGCCTTGCTTCACAAGCCCATTCCTCTTCAATGTCAAGTGCGCCGAATTTACCAAAAGCGTCCGCCGAGAACAACACCTTATCTCTGCTGTCATAGGTCATTATGACTTCGGGCCAATGCACCATGGGAGCAGTCACAAAAGTAAGCGTGGTGCCGCCCAAAGCAAGCGTGTCATTTTCTCCGACAACAATACCGTTAGCCAAAAGATCTTCTCCGAAGAATGATTTTATCATTGCGAATGACTTTGTCGATGCAACCACCTGTGTTTTAGGGTATTTTTTCATGAAATTCATAATATTAGCGGAATGATCCGGCTCCATGTGCTGAATCACAAGATAATCAGGCTCTCTTCCGTTCAAAGCATTATGAAGATTTTCAAGCCATTCATCGGTAAAGTTTGCGTCAACCGTATCCATTACAGCAGTTTTTTCATCAAGTATTACATAAGAATTATATGCCATACCGTTTGGAACTGCATACTGTCCCTCAAAAAGATCAATTTTATGATCGTTAACGCCTATGTAGATAATATTGTCAGAAATTCTCATGTTTTTTCCCTCCAAAATATTTTTAAACAATATTTTTTCCTTCCGGAAACGCTCTTTTTCTCTTTCGTCAAGATTTTTGGCAAATTATGCCTTGATCGAAACAAAAAGCTTTAGGTCGCAGAGAATGAGGAGGAAAATTTGTATCTTCCTTTTTCTGCGCTTGTACACTATATATTATACTTTTTTTGACTTAAATTGTCAATCTTTAGGGAAAAACAAAAACGTTTTTCATATTTTACACGGTCTTTTCGGAACTTCTTGCAGCGGAAGAAATGGCGTGTCTGTTTAAAGAAACGCTGATATTGCTGCGGCATGGAGTTTTGCTGATTATTTGTACATTTTTATAAAAAAACAGAATTTCCTCTTGACAAACAAGGTCTATTGTGATAGACTAATCTTAACAGATAGGTCTATAACTATCGACCTGATTTGCAAAGGGGACTTTTTATGAAAATTTCGGACGGAGAACTTAAATTAATGGAGCTTATCTGGGACAACGCTCCCATACGATCGGGAGAGCTTGTGGCAATGGCGTTTGATAACCTCGGCTGGAAGAAATCCACCGTCTATACCGTGGTGAAAAAGCTTTCGGGGAGAGGTATCATCAAAAGCGAGAATGCCGTTATCACGCCGCTTTGTACTCGTGACGAGGTGATGAGCGAGAAGTCGGAAAACCTAATCACAAAAGGCTACGGCGGCTCTCTGCCGATGTTTCTGACTGCGTTTCTGCAAAAGGAAAAGCTGACGAAAGCCGAAGCGGAGGAGCTTAAAAAGCTCATTGACGACTATACAGAGGGTGAATGAAATGACGGATATTTTCAGAACTGTGCTTAATATGAGCATAACTGGCGCATACATTGCTGCTGCGATAATCATACTGCGAATCGCAATGAAAAAGCTGCCAAAAAAGTATTCCTATCTGCTCTGGGCGATACTTGGGATACGTCTTTTGTGTCCGATCTCGTTTTCATCGGCGGTGAGCGTTTTCAATGTGCTTGTTCCCGAAAAGCCCGAGGTTTCCTACGGTCAAATGGAGTTTATCCCGAATGATATTGAGTATTCCGAAGAACCGCAGATAACCGTTTCCGTTCCGCCCGTGAACGATTCTATAAACGAACAGCTTCCGCCTGCGCAGCCGAACAACAGCGCAAACCCAATGCAGATAGCAATGGCTGTCGGTGCTTATATATGGGCAGCAGGAATGCTTGCAATGCTCGTTTATACGGTTGTTTCGTATATCTCGGTCAAGAAAAAAGTGAAAAATGCAGCACTTTCGGACGGCAATGTTTACACTTGCATAAACATTGAAACGCCGTTTGTTTTCGGTATCATAAAACCACGCATCTATCTTCCCGAAAACATCTCCGAAGAGGACAGAACTTATATAATCGCACACGAACAAGCGCATATCAGCCGAAAAGACCATATCGTAAAGCTTGTAGCAATGGCGGCACTCTGCGTTCATTGGTTCAATCCAATGGTGTGGGTGTCATACCGTCTTATGACAAAGGATATGGAGCTTTCCTGCGATGAAAAGGCTCTTGGCACATTTGACGCTGACGTAAAAAAGGCGTATGCAAACGCACTTCTAAATATTTCCTTAAAGCAGAACAGACTTGCTCTTGGCGGTGTTCTGAACTTTGGCGAAAGCGACATAAAGAGCCGTGTAAAAGGCGTTCTCGGTGCGAAAAAACCGAAAGTGATCGTTACAATTATTGCGGTCATTGCTGTGATAATTGCGGCTGTTTGTCTGCTTACAAATGCGGTGAAAAAGGATAAAGAATTTGCACCTATCCCCGATGGAGTGTATGTTACGGATAAGCTGCTGTACACCGCACCCCAAAAGGATTCCTACTGGGGAGATGACAATGGTTTAACTTATGAGATCAAGGGCGATACGCTTACAATATCGGGTAAAACCTACAAGCTTTCCGAGCCTATGGAAATACCTTTTACAGAGGAGAAATGGAGTGAAGCTTTCGATAATTTTGAAAAAATAGGCTGGCAGGACGGAGAAAAAAATCTCGGCGATTATGAAAACAAATACTGTGTTGCTTTGCAGAGTGATGAAGACGGCGGTATAGAAAATTATCTTTTCGTTATGGACGGAGAGATATGGTATGTTCAGTACGGTTGGGAGATATATCGCTTAAAACAGATAGATACTTCTCCTATGGACGCAGCAAGAAAATATCTTAATGGGAAGAATATTACCGATGAAAACATATCGGAGCTGACAGTTGCACAGTACAGCTTTTATAATGAAGCGTGGAAGTACACTTTACCGCCGCTTTCGTTGAAACACAACGTTAATGACGGTGATAATGTTATTGAGGTAACGGCAGTATACGCCATAGACGGTAAAGAGGTACGCACATTAATAATTACCTGTGCAAATGAAGAAGGCTTTCGTGTGCTTGACGAGGTAAATTATCTGCCTCGTGAATTTACGGCGGTAATCTCGGAGGTGTACGGAAATGAGCAGTTAACAGGCTATGAGTGGCAGAAGTATGTTATCATTCCCGATGAAGATTCTTACGGATTTACAAAGGGAAAAAAGACGCTCGTTTTCAGCAGACCTTATTACGGAAATGATTTCTTTAATGTGGGTGATAAGGTAAAAGTGCAGTACAGCGGCGAGCCTGTGGCAAGTTTTACATTTGTTGGATTTGAGCAGCCCGCATATTATTTCCTGCACCTTACATCTTTGCAGGATGGTCAGCCGACAGAGGATATACCCGAAGATGTTTCCGATGATGATGTGAAAGACGAGCCTGCTTATTCATTGCCTGTAAATGAAGTTCCTCCCTTGCAGAACTCCGATGAATTTGAAAGCGAGGATTTTGGCGATTTCAAAAAAGTATCTTATAAAACAGAAGAATTTATACCCGTTGAAAACGGCGGATTTTCTTTTTCTGCAGACAGAAAGCTCTTGAATATTGAATTTAGCGTTCCGAGCGATTGGATGTATAAAGACGGTGATTTTGAAAATCAAAACTGGTTTGTTATGGGACAGCAAGTGGCATATCCCGATTCATACGGTATTGTGACCGATGATTTTAAAGTGGATCAGGTTTCGGGGCGAGAAGTCAACATCGTTGACGAGAGGTACGGCGGTGATAATGACCCTTGGAGCTACTATATCCACACAATAATGGCAGACAGCTATTACGGTGATTTTGACTACCACCATTTCGTTGTTCACAGCGGTGGTTACTATGTGGAATTCTCCTTTAAGGAAAGTGAAGATTTCAGCTTTTCCGCTGCGGAAGAAATTCTTAAAACGGTGAAAATATCTCCGCTTCATACCGTAATCGACATAAGTTCAATGCAGAATTGTTCGGTCAGAATGCCAATAGGGGCAGGGTCTGCCGATACAAGCAATGCAGGCGGAGCGGCTGATGTTTCGTTTGCCTTGCCGAGCGAATGGAGTATGAGAAGTTATGCAGCATTTTACTTTGATAAGTTGATATTCCGTGTTGATGGCGTTTATGATGCGGACGAAGATAAGGACTATTCTGCGCTCAATAGCGGTGATGCGGTAGAGGTCATAGATGAAACCTATGCGGTTGACAGCAAAACCATCGGCTTTGATTATATGGTGCATAAAAATTTTTACGGTGAAATGTATGAATATGTCATAACAAGGGGCGATCTTAGCGCAATTGTCCGCTTCAACGCAGACGAAAGCTTGACCGAAGAGGTTCGCAATGCTATCATTGAAAGTATAAAGATAGAGCGTTCGCCAATAGAAGCGATATCCGAAGCTGACCTTTCAAACATTGAGTTTTCGGTGGCTTACAACAGCTCAAACACGACAGCAACGCTTTCGGTAATGAACAATTCCAACCGTGAGATAACGGTGATAGACGATGGCATTTTCATACTTGAAGACGGCGAGTACACGGCGGCAAAGTTTATGGCTTCGGGCGATGAGATAACGGACGAAATGCTTATCTTTTCAGGAGAGGGGATAGAGTATTACCGCAATATGTCCCTAATGGCTTACCCAAGCTTCAAGTCGGGAAAATACCGTGCGGCGGTCAAGATCTATTTCAGCGACGCTCCCGAAAAGCAGGCTTTTTTGTATGCGGAGTTTGAGACCTGCAAATAAAAGTCAATCCCATAAAGAGCGAATTTACAATAAATTC
>JBJEQL010000377.1:0-6419 GCA_051881735.1 Oscillospiraceae bacterium | reverse complement strand
TTGTGCTGTTCTTTCTCGCATCACGGCAAGCCTTGCATCTCTGTGGCTCGTTTACAAAGCCTTTTTCAGCATAGAATTCCTGTTCGCCGGCTGTGAATACGAACTCATTTCCACATTCCTTGCACACTAATGTCTTGTCTTCGTACATTTTGATTTCCCTCGCTTAAAAATAATAATTGATTTAGACCTGAGGACGGACTTGCACCGACACCTTTGCCTTTTGTGGAAAGAACAACGCTCTGAACTTTAAGCTACTTGGCCATATATATGAAAACTTCCGGCTATTTTCCGCCGAGAAGCATTTTCAGCTTTTTTCTGATCCTGAAAACGGCATTATCAACCGACTTTTCGGAGATCCCAAGGATCTCTGCTATCTCACGGTAGCTCCTTCCTTCAAAGTAAAGATCAAAGACCTTTACTTCCATCGGGGCAAGCACCGATTCGACCTTTCTTCTGATCCGGCTGTCGCTTTCTTTTTCGAGGCAGATATTCTCGGGCGAGGAATCTGCGTCTGCAATATCGTTTTCGTCCGCAATAACGGAAATATCGTTTTCCTTATGCTTTGCTATTGCTGCGGCAGCCGTTCTGATACGGTTGGTAACGCAGGCATCGGCAAAGGAAGAAAACTTTGCACCGTTTTCGCAGCTGAAGCTTTCAATTGCATTGCAAAGTGCAAGCAGACCCTCCTGAGTAAGATCCTCAAGGTCGGAGCAATTATCCGAATAGGTATGCGCTCTTTTTAACACAAGCTTCATATAGCGTGAAATAATGACCGAAACGGCGTCTTTGCTGTCTTTGCTCTGACGGTCGCTGTCACGGCGTATCGCTGCGATAAGTTCATTATCGGAAAGGCTGTTTGGTTCTGCGCTCAATTTGATTCAACCTCCGAAAAATGTCCGCTGTGAATAGCCGGAAAATAAATTTCAAAAATATTTCACCTAACTATCATAATTCTAAACATTTTGCCTCGCTTTGTCAAGTAAAAATCCGTTTTTTATGCCTTTAGCCGATTTTTTTGGTAAAGTTATCTTAATCGTTTAAGACTTTTTAGCTATTTTTACCCTCTTTTTCGATACCGTGTGACAAATTGACCAAATGCATACTTTTGCTTCGCATACTACACTATATTAATAGTATACACCATAAATAAGCATTAAAAAGAAATTTGTGTGAAGTACTTGCAATCGGCTTAAAATAATGGTATAATGGTAAATATTATAAATGCAGCTTAGCGCTGTATCGATATAGAGCGGAAATACCGCTCTTTTATTAACTGGAGGTTTAAATTTTATGTCTACAAATGCAATTATCGCTTTTGCCGAAGCTTCTGCACAGGTTCAGCAGGCGGACACTACAGCCGGAATGATCTCAATGCTGTTCTCGTTCGGTCTTCTCATCGTTGTTTTCTACTTCTTCCTTATCAGACCGCAGAAGAAAAAAGAGAAGGAAGCAAAGCAGCTTCGTGACAATCTTCAGATCGGTGACGAAGTAACAACGATCGGTGGAATCATCGGCATCATCGTCCGCAAAACAGAAGACACCTGCGTTATCGAAACAGGTGGTGACCGCAGCAAGATCCGTGTTAAGCTCTGGGCTATTTCCGAGAACAACACAGTTCACGACGCTGCAGAAGAAACTGTAAAGGAATCCTTCAAGCCTAAGAAGGAGAAAAAAGAAAAAGAAGCTGACAAGGCTGAATAAGCAAGGCAAATAATCTTTTAAAAACATAATCTCTCCGCTGTTCGCATAAAATTTACAAATGCGTCAGCGGAGGTTTTTTTATGCGAAAAAATGCACAGCAGAAACATCAAAGCGAGCTTATCAGGACGGTCGTGACAGCGGTGCTTGCCGGGATAGGAGCACTTTCGATATGCCTTTTTGTTTTTGGTGAAATTGCAGTAAAGATAGACCTTCCGGATGGGATTTTGTCGGTAATGGCGCAGATATCGCTTGCGGCAGGGTGTTTTGCGGCGGCATACACCGTATCAAAACAGCGCAGGAAAAGTGGTCTGCTTTCGGGTCTGGCGTGTGGTGCTATTGTATTTGCGGTCATATTTTTGCTTGGAATTATCTTTGCGGGAACCTTTTCGCTCGGCGGTTTTATATCGAAAACTCTTGCGATCTTATCCTGCTCCGCTATCGGAGGTATCATCGGAGTTAACTCGAAGAAAAGATTTCGTTAAATTGCCTATTGAAATTTGTGATGTTATGTGTTATAATGTAGTAAATAATTATTTAGTGGAGGTTTTTGTTATGAAGCACATCAAAACCATTAACTCGGCTAACCTTAAGAAGACTGCTGAAAAGGGCGGCTGCGGCAAGTGCCAGGCTTCCTGCCAGTCTGCTTGTAAGACTTCTTGCACAGTTGCTAACCAGAAGTGCGAAAAGTGATCCGGTGATAAGCTGAATTGCTGCGGGGCGGCGGTATTTGTCTGCCTCGCATATATCCGGCTTGATGCCGGTTTTTATTTTTTTCGGACAAGTCGTCATACTTCCATACATTGAAAGGTAAGATCTTATGATTCATAAATACAAGCTTAACGGCTATAATATAGTTCTTGACGTCAACAGCGGCGGCGTTCATCTTGTTGACGAGCTTACTTATGATATGCTTGACAACGTTGCGCCTCCGTTCGAGGACAAATGCCCCGAAAAGGTCAAAGAAAAGCTTTCACGCTTCTACTCCCCCGAGGAGATCGAATCCTGCTATCAGGAGGTTGTCGAGCTTTACAAGAGTGAAGTTCTTTTCTCAGAGGATACATACGAAAAATTTGCACAGTATGCTGTTCCTGCACCTGTCAAGGCAATGTGTCTGCTTGTAGAGCAGGACTGCAATCTCCGCTGCGAATACTGCTTTGCTTCGCAGGGTGACTACGGCACGGGCTGCAGAATGCACATGGATTTTGAAACAGGCAAAAAGGCTCTTGACTTCCTTATCGAGAAATCCGTCGGAAGAGAAAATCTTGAAGTTGACTTCTTCGGCGGCGAACCGCTCATGAACTTTGATGTTGTAAAGCAGCTCGTTGAATACGGCCGTTCTAAGGAAAAGGAATACAACAAAAACTTCCGTTTCACCGTTACAACAAACGGTATGCTCCTTGACGAGGACAAGATGGACTTCATCAATAAAGAAATGAGCAACGTTGTTCTCTCGGTTGACGGACGAAAAGAAGTCAATGACCGCATGAGAAAGCGTGTTGACGGCTCGGGCAGCTATGACCGCTTTATGCCTAAGTACAAGCAGCTTGTTGAAAAGAGAAATCACGAAAACTACTATGTCCGCGGAACATTCACAAAGTATAACCTTGACTTTTCAAATGATGTTTACAGCCTTTTCAACGAAGGCTTTGACCAGATCTCTGTTGAACCGTGCGTGAGTGACCCCAAAGAGCCATATTCTATCACACAGAGCGACCTGCCGAGAGTTTTCTCCGAATATGAAAAGCTTGCTCAGATGCTCCTTATCAACGATAAGCAGGGCAAGCACTTCAACTTCTTCCACTTTATGCTCGACCTTGACCAAGGTCCGTGCGCAATAAAGCGCCTCAGAGGATGCAGCAGCGGAAACGAATATGTTGCAGTAACTCCGGAGGGTGACATTTACCCATGCCACCAGTTTGTAGGCGTTGAAAACATGAAGATGGGCAATATCAACGAGGGTACGTTCAACGAAGAAATGAAGAAGGAATTTGCCGGAGCACATATCTACTCGAAAGAAGATTGTAAAAAGTGCTGGGCAAGATTCTATTGCAGCGGCGGATGCAACGCTAACAACTTCATTTATAACGGCGATATACATCTTCCCCATAAGATCTCCTGCGAGATTGAAAAAAAGCGCCTTGAATGTGCGATCATGATGAAAGTTGCAAAGGCAGCAGAAGAACAGGACATTGAATTGTAATTCGAAAATTTTTTTGATGAAAGATTTTGGGCGCAAATCACAAAATTCGTGATTTGCGCCTTTGTTATTATGCGACGAAAGATTATCTCCTACAATTTCATTTTATACTAAACACCATTCTTTCCTCGAACGGTATCTTTTCCATTTTATCTCATTTGTGGTTGTCCATCATACTATCATTATAGGTCATCGGCGTATATCGTATTCCGCTCGTTGTTCTTTCGGGACAATCGGCGGTAAATCCAAATTTTTCATAGATCTTCACTGCAAAGGGTGAAGAATTCACGGTGAAAAGCATAACATCATAGTCTTTTTTCATTCGCTCAAAAAGCTTTCTTCCGATGCCCTTGCCCTGATACTCTGCTTTGACGAAAAAAAGGCTGATATGCTGCGGTTCACGCATTGCAAGCACTCCTGCCGGCTCGTCATTCATAAATGCACCGTAAAATTTCAGCTTGCTGACAAAATTCTCATCGCCCAGCGATTTCTTAAACTCTTCTACCCCCTCGTCAGAATATTCGGGAGCTTCAAACTCCATAAAAACATCTATGCAAAGCTTTAATGCTGCCTGAACATCCTTTTTTGCAAGCTTTTTTATTTTCAATGGGTCTTTTTTCTTCGGCTCGGGCAGTTCGGGATATATCTCTTCAAACAGTTCCGTCAGAAAATCTCTGTCGTCAATATTTTCGCAGAGCAGCATATCCTTTGCACCCTCATACGGCGGTTCGAACGGTGCATTCGGCATCATTTTTACTGCGCTCGGGACAGGTTTTACAAGGAGTCGGTCATCGCATAGATACGCTGCGGTTTTTCCTTTATAATAGATGATATACTCCCCCATCATCTGCTTATATGTTATGCTTTCAAGCTCCGAAAGCTGTTCAAGTACATAATTCAGGTATTCCTTGCTTGTCGACACGTTAAGTCCCCCTTGTGTAAATTTAATTAATGCTATTATAACACAGTTTTTCATTCGCTGACAACTGTTTTTCTGTAAATATTGATAATTTGCAAAATCATTTTAAATGTCTTGCCAAAACGGCTGCGGTATGGTATAATAAAAATAGTGTTTTTTGTTATAATTTTGAATATAGGAGTTGTTTTTGATGTCTTTTGATAGCTACGAATCACCGTTCTGCACCCGATATGCAAGCAAGGAAATGCAGTATATCTTTTCCGCAGACAAGAAATTCACAACATGGAGAAGGCTCTGGGTCGCTCTCGCAAGAGCTGAAATGAAGCTCGGTCTGCCCGTAACTCAGGAACAGGTCGATGAACTTGAAGCTAATGTTGACAATATTGATTATGCGACCGCAGCAGAGAGAGAAAAGCTTGTTCGTCACGATGTCATGGCTCATGTTTACACATACGGACTCGCTTGCCCTAAGGCTAAGGGAATCATCCACCTCGGTGCTACTTCCTGTTATGTCGGCGACAACACCGATATCATCATCATGCGTGACGCTCTTAAGGTTGTAAAGAGAAAGCTTATCAATGTTCTCAGTCAGCTTTCCGATTTCGCTTTGGAATACAAGGATATGCCTTGCCTCGCATACACTCATCTTCAGCCTGCACAGCTTACAACAGTCGGCAAGCGTGCAACACTCTGGATGAACGAGCTGCTCATGGACCTTGACGAGATCGAATACAGGATCGACAGTCTTGCTCTGCTCGGCTCAAAGGGCACAACAGGCACACAGGCTTCCTTTATGGAGCTTTTCGAGGGTGATACTGACAAGGTCAAGAAGCTTGAAACGCTTATCGCAGAAGAGATGGGATTTGACAAAGTTGTTCCTGTTTCAGGACAGACCTATTCAAGAAAGATCGACGCTCAGATCGTATCAACTCTCAGCGGAATTGCACAGTCTGCAATGAAGTTCGCAAATGATATGCGTATTCTCCAGAATTTCAAGGAAATGGAAGAACCGTTTGAGAAAAATCAGATCGGTTCGTCTGCAATGCCTTACAAGAGAAATCCTATGCGCTGCGAAAGAATCACAGCACTTGCACGTTATGTCATGATCGACTCGCTCAACCCTGCATTCACATCGGGTACACAGTGGTTTGAGAGAACTCTTGACGACTCTGCAAACAAGAGAATTTCCGTTGCAGAAGGCTTCCTTGCAATTGATGCTATCCTCAACATTCTTATCAATGTTACCTCGGGAATCGTTGTATATCCTAAGGTCATCCGTTCAAGAATCATGAAGGAGCTTCCGTTCATGGCTTCCGAAAACATTATGATGGACGCTGTAAAGAAGGGCGGCGACAGACAGGCTCTTCACGAAAAGATCCGTACCTACGCAATGGAAGCAGGCAAGCAGGTCAAGGAATTTGGTCTTGAAAACGACCTTATTGAAAGAATTCTTGCCGATCCTGATTTCCAGATCACAAGAGAAGAGATCGACGCAATTCTCCAGCCTGAAAACTTCACAGGCAGAAGCGCACAGCAGACTGAAGAGTTTGTAAACGGACTTATCAAGCCTATACTTGAAGCAAATAAGGATATCATCGGCGA
>JBJEQL010000376.1:0-6482 GCA_051881735.1 Oscillospiraceae bacterium | reverse complement strand
ACTATGATGATTTTGTAATTGCCGCTTCGCAGTCCGAGGAAATGTGCAAAAAAGCGATCATGAGCGTTGCCAACATTATCTCTCAGGTCGTGGCAATGCTTGTTGCAGGCACTATGATACTAACGGTCAATGCGGTAATTATTATTTTCCCTATAATTGGCTTTGTTGTGAATATCATAACCCGTTTTATGATCACAAAGCTGGAATATGAATACAATCTCGAAAAACAGCGTATCGGCAGAAAAGCCGACTACTCAAAGAGAGTTTTCTATCAGCCCGAATATGCAAAGGAGATCAAGCTGACGGGTATTGAAGAAGCACTTATGGAGCAGTATGACGAGGCTATCGCTGAGGAACGCAAAATGGCGCTTGGCTATTCTCTTAAGATCATTGTGCCGACTCTTATAAACTGGATAACGGTTTTTACTGTGTGTCAGTTCTATGCTGTTCCTGTTTATCTTGCGTACCTTGCTATTGAGAAAAAGTCGATCCGGCTTGGTGAGGTTGCTTCGCTGAAAAACGCTACCAACGGCATAAAGGGCTATCTTGACCAGATGAACTATGCATTGGTGGATTTCCAGATCGTCGGACAGTATGCCGAGAAATTCCGCCGCTTTATGGATTACGAAATAGGCATTGAGGGCTGTGAGGGTGAAGTCCCCATTCCCGAAGATGACTGCACACTTGAACTCAAGAACGTAAGCTTCCGATATAAGGACAGCGAAAATTACGTTCTGAAAGATGTGAGCATGACAATACATAAAGGTGAAAAGATCGCTCTTGTAGGTGAAAACGGAGCAGGTAAGACAACGCTCATCAAGCTTATAATGCGTCTTTATGATGTGACAGGCGGCAGTATTACCTTCGGCGGCGTTGATATCCGCAAGCTTAACATAAAAGAATACCGTCAGAAGATCGGCGCAGTTTTCCAGGATTTCCAGATCTACGGCGCAACTCTTGCAGAGAACGTAAAGACGGATTTCGTGGACGAAAGCGACAGAGAAAAGGTCGTATCCGCACTTGAAAAAGCAGATTTCAAAAGCAAACTTGAAAAGCTGCCTGACGGAATTGATACCGAGCTTACAAAGGAATTTTCCGACAGCGGAACGATGCTTTCGGGCGGTGAGTCGCAGAAAGCAGCTATTGCGAGAATGTTTATGCGTGATATGTCTGTTGCGATACTTGACGAACCGTCCAGCGCACTTGACCCTATCGCAGAGTACAGGCTTAACAACAGTATGCTGCAGAATGCGGAAAATCGTGCGGTAATTCTCATTTCCCACAGACTCTCTACCACCAAGGACGCAGACCGTATCATTCTCCTTGAAAACGGAGTTATTGCTGAAAGCGGAACACATTCGGAGCTTCTCGCAAAGGGTGGAACTTATGCGAAAATGTGGAACGTTCAGGCTGAGAAATACTGCGTCGGAATTTATGCATAATAAAACACAGAACCGCTGTTTTTGTCAAAATTTTAGTTTTTTTAGTTTAATATGCTAAAGATTCTCTTTTTCAGACCGATATATATTATATAAATGATTTTTCGGGTGAAAGCGTATGCAGAGTAAGATCAAAAAAATGTTATTTAATGCCAGCTTGACTGACGAAGAATTTCACAGCATAGAAAAAGACATCTTGCAGAGCAATATACAGAATATCAAGATCTTTTCGGCAATTGCATTTGTTTTCCTTTTGGTAATGTTCATATTATCATTTGCTGTTGAAGGTCTTGCAAGCAGACGGTGGCTGTATTTTACTGTTGCTGTTTTTTCTGCCGCAGCAGGTTTCTTTCCCGGAATGTTTTTCAAAAAATACAAAGTTACCGCTACAATTTCAACGTATGTTTTCATAGGCATCATATTCGGTTTCGGCATTGTACTCGGAACGATGATAAACACGGATCAGCTGGCAGTAACGTTCATTGCGCTGCTGCTGACAGGTCCGATGCTGTTCATTGATCGCCCTGTAAGAATGATACCTGCTATATACATTTCGGTTGCGGTATTTATTCTTAATGCTATACGTTATAAGAACGGTGAAGCGCTTGAAGGGGATATTGTAGACTCGATCATTTTCGGCACGATAAGCGCTATCTTAAGTACCTATATGATGTGCGTAAAGTGCAGGGAACATCTTTATGAAAATAAGGCAGTAATGCTAAGCGAAACAGACCTGCTGACAGGACTAAAAAACAGAAACTCATTTGAGCAGAATTTAAAGGAATATCCCGATCAATGCAAAAAGAACATCGTTTGTGTTTATGCCGATGTCAACGGACTGCATGAGGTCAACAATTCCAAAGGTCACGAAGCAGGTGACAGAATGCTTCAGTTCGTTGCAAACAGGATCTCGGACAAGTTCGGAATGCCGTATACCTATCGCATAGGCGGTGATGAATTTGTTGCGTTTGCTTTTGACAAAGATAATGATATGAATGTCATAATTGACAGCATCACATCCGAAGTTGAAAAAGCAGGCTATCATGTTTCAATAGGATATGCTGTTTGCAAACGCAGCGGCGTTAATATGGACGAACTTGTAAAGGCTGCGGAAGCGGAAATGTTTGCTGCGAAAAAAGAGTTTTACGCTAAGACAGGTTACCGCAGACGTTCGGAATTTTAAGGAATAATATCATAAATAAAGGCAGGCTTCGTTAAAAATGAAGCTTGCTTTTTACTATGTTATACTAAACACCATTTAAAATATGGAAAAAATCAAGCCGACAATCTCGTAACTGTTGAAAACAGTTTTATATTGGATTTCGGCGCAGATTTTTTCCTGTATTTTATTGGTGTTTAGTATTAAACACCCTTATCTTACGGAAAAATAAAAACAGAAATAGAAAGATGAAATGGTGACTTAACTTGATGAACAAGACAAAACTCTCAAAAATCTTACAAGTGATGGTATGGACATCAGCCATATTTATGTTGCAGGATATTATCGGCAGACTGAGTCGGAAAACGGCGGCATTGTTTGATTACTCGGCAATTGATAAAGACGGTGTATTTATGGCGCTGTCCGTTCATCATATTACGATATTTGTTTCTACGCTGATAATAATTTTCGTGCTGCACAAGCTAAGAGATCTTGATTTCAAGCTGAAGCCGAAAATGGACAAAGTCGGCGTGAAATACACCGCTTTGTACTGCACAGCTATTTTGGTATATTATATTTTCGTGTACAATATAGGCGCTGTGACAAACTCTGTCGGAGTGTATTATCACGAATTAAACGCCGTAAATGTTATAGGGACATTGGGATTTCAGTTTTTGTTGACGGGTCCTGCGGAAGAACTGCTGTTCCGTGCTTTGCCTATTGTCTGCTTAAGTTCGTTATGCGGTAAAAACAGCAGAAATACGGATATTGTGATATTGATTCTCACATCAATTTTGTTTGCAGTTGCACATATAAATTTCAATGCTTCGTTTTCTTCGCAATGGTTTGGTATTCTGTATGCTTTTATAAACGGTGTGGCATACGGGTTTGTTTTTTTGCGTTCGGAAAGCGTTATCTATCCGATGATAATGCACAGCACAAGCAACCTGATATCTGTCGGAGGATGTTATCTGTACATGGCATTATTTATTGCCACATAAAAAAACGGATGAGCGTGTGAATGACGCTCATCCGTTTTGCTGTTTCCAGTGATTAAGTTTTGGCAGTTGTGTTTCATAAAATGACCGAGCCTGTTCGGGCGGCCAATTTTCATTCGAGGTGTGTTCTACCAGAAAATCCGTAAGCTGTTTAAGGTCGGTATAAATGAATTTTCCGTCGGTATAACACCATTTGCAGTATTCTTCGTTGAATGTACCATCCGTTTCCTTGCTTATGGTCGAGTCATCGAGCGGCATACCGCAGCATTGGCAGATTAGCTGTCGGGGAGAGCCTAAAAGCGTATTGATAGAAACGTCAAAAAGCTTTGACAGCAGCTTCAGAGTTTCCGTGTTCGGTGTAGTTTCGCCGTTCTCCCAGCGTGATACCGCCTGACGGGTAACATAGACCTTTTCGGCAAGCTCGTCCTGAGATAGTCCGTTTTTAGTGCGGAGTTCAAGAATAACATCTTTTGTTTCCATATATATTATCACCTCACAGATATTATAGCATTGTTGTTTTAAGAAAACAAGCAACTCGTTGTTGCTGTCATTTTCTGAACTGTTTCTATCAGCCGTTTCACATCCTCGGGTGGATTCTTCGCATACAAAATGCCGTAGGAAATCGTAAAATCCCATTCAACCGGAATAGTCACAAGCATAGGATGAACGTCCTGCCAGCATTCTATCGTCAGCAGAACATCGTCCGACTGGGCGCAATGATTGAAAACGCTTATATCATAAAAATGGGGTGCATCAACTAAATGTATCTGCGGATGCTTTTGTACAAGTTCGCTCCTTATCCTGTCGTTTGCAGCGGAATCGCCTGCTTTTACCATCATCAGATTTTCTCCGTATAAATCGGAAAATCGGATGATTTTTTTCTTCGCAAGGCGGTGGTTTGCATTTACGGCAATGCATTTTTTGTATTCTCCGAGTTTCAGAAAGCCGCACCGTTCAAGCCATGTTGCCGAATCGCATACGCCTGTCAGAAAGTCGAATTTCTCTCCGAGTGAGGAAACTTCCGAAACGATATTTGTATGCTCATCCTCAAAGGGAACGATGTTAAGGCGGTATCCCGGAAAATCGGAACTTATTTTGTACCATAAATCCATAAAAGGCTTGCAGGGGTTTAAGATAGAAGTTCCGACGCAGAAGGTTTTTTCGTATTCTTCGGTGTATCTTTTTGCCCTTTCAACGGATTTTTCCGAGTAATCGAATAAGAAAAGTGCGTCCTTGTAAATTGACTGACCTGCAGGGGTAAGCTTTATACCCTGGTTTGTGCGGTTGATAAGCTTAATTCCTATATGATCTTCAAGGGAGTTTATCTGCTTCATTACCGCTGTCGGAGATATAAACAGCTTTTCTGCCGCTTTTGTAAAGCTGCCGCATTCTGCCGCTGTTACAAAGGCTTTCAGCTGAGGATTATACATAGCATCACTCCTTGTATAAACTTTTGGTTGATATGATTATAACATAACGGATATTCCAAGTCAAGAAAAAAAGATGTATACTAAAGGAAACACCGCACAATTAACTGCTGTTGAATTATGCGGTATTAAATAAAAGGAGTTGATGATATGTCCGGAATAATTGTATATTTTTCAAGGACAGGCGAGAACTATGTAAGCGGTGCGATAAAAAAGCTTACAGTTGGAAACACAGAAACTGCAGCAAATATCCTGCATGAGCTGACCGATGCGGATATGTTCAGAATAGAGCCGACAGTACCCTATTCGGATAATTACAACGAGTGCATCGAGCAGGCAAAGCAGGACAAGGAAAGAAATGCACATCCCGAAATAAAGGCATATCCCGAAAGTCTTGACGGATATGACACGATATATCTCGGTTATCCGAATTACTGGGGAACGATGCCAATGTGCGTGTTTACCTTTTTGGAACACTTCGACCTTTCGGGCAAGACAATAAAGCCGTTCTGCACTCACGAGGGAAGCGGAATGGGCAGCAGCGAAAGCGATATAAAAAAGCTTTGCCCCGATGCAAAGGTCCAAAAGGGTCTTGCAATTCACGGTTCAAGGCTCAACGGTGCAAAAGCACAGTTTGAAAAATGGATATAATACTAATCTTTAATCAACCTATAGACAAATCCTCGGCTATAATAATTCCACTCTGCGTCAAGCTCCCTTGTAAGGCATCAAGCCTTGCTGCGGTCGCTTTTCTTGATTGGAATTATTCTATCTGTCGGCTTTGTCTATAGAACGATTAAAGATTAGTATAAAACAAAGGAGAATATAGTTATGAGCAAAAATATACTTATCATATCCGCAAGTCCGAGAAAAGGCGGCAATTCCGATACCCTCTGCGATGAATTTCTTCGCGGTACAATCGACGGCGGCAACAACGCCGAGAAGATATTTCTCCGTGACAAAATGATTAACTACTGCACAGGCTGCGGCGTATGCAATAATACACATAAATGCGTTCAGAATGACGACATGGCGGAGATACTCGATAAAATGGTCAAGGCCGATGTTATCGTTCTTGCAACTCCCGTTTATTTCTACACAATGGACGGTCAGTTGAAAACGCTTATCGACAGAACTGTTCCGAGATACACGGAAATAAGCAATAAGGCGTTTTATTTCATCGTGACCGCCGCAGATACAGACAAGGCTATGCTTGAAAAAACGGTTGATGGGTTGCGTGGATTTACCGAGGACTGCCTTGAAAATCCGATCGAAAAGGGCGTTATTTATGCTTCGGGAGTATGGCAGTCGGGCGAGGTCAAGGGTACGGAATATATGAGGCAGGCTTATGAAATGGGCAGAAATGCATAACGGAGGTGTTTAGCATGATAGACAGTATATTCCCTACGGGCGAAAAGAACGATGCCTTTGCAGAATATTTTAAGGGTCAGAGCTGGCT
>JBJEQL010000375.1:0-1720 GCA_051881735.1 Oscillospiraceae bacterium | reverse complement strand
ACTGTTGAAAACAGTGAGTTGTTGAAAACAACTTTATATTGGATTTCGGCGCAGAATTTTTCCTGTATTTTATTGGTGTTTAGTATTATAGATGCTTTAATCACATTCCATTGTATAACATTTATTTTAATATATTGGAATTTATCAAATCACATAAAACCAGCTTTCATCCACTTCTAACTCTGCACGCTGTACGGGGTGAGAGGCGTCATAGTTGAATCGAAGCTCCTGATTTTTTATGCTTACCCTTGCGCCCTCGGGGATAGATTTTGTGATGAACGCATTGCCGCCCACAACAACATTCTTTCCGACAACGGTTTCGCCGCCGAGAATTGAAGCTCCAGAATATATAGTAACATTATCGTCAATGGTCGGGTGACGCTTTTTGCTTTTAAGCTTCTGTCCGCCCCTTGTGGAGAGCGCACCGAGAGTAACGCCTTGATATATCTTCACATTATCTCCGATAACGGTGGTTTCGCCGATAACGATGCCCGTGCCATGGTCGATGAAAAAATATTTGCCTATCGTTGCTCCGGGGTGAATGTCGATGCCCGTTACGCTGTGCGCATATTCCGTCATTATCCTCGGAATAAGCGGTATATTCAGCAGATAAAGCTCGTGAGCTATCCTGTTCACCATAACGGCAAAAAGTCCGGGGTATGAAAAGATTATCTCGTCCTTGTTGAATGCGGCAGGGTCGCCGTCAAATGCCGCCTGAACATCGGTATCAACATATTCACGTATCTTTGGTATGGCTTCAAGAAATCTCAGAGCAAGCCGCTCCGCCTCATCGGAAATATCATTTTCATCCGCATTTTCAAATTCGGGAACATATCTCAAAACAATGGATATCTGCTTTATAAGATTATACAGCACATCTTCAAGAAGCATTGTCATATTGTTCCTCACCGTGTATATGCGGTATGTTCCGTTTTTGAAATATCCGGAAAAAATGATGTTGCGAAGCTTGTCCACGATCTCGATAATGACCTCTTTTTTCGGGTGGTCGAAGGTATGTATGTTGTCGATATCCCGACCCTGCTCATAGTCGGAGAGGATATCTCCGATAAGTTTGTTGACCTCGGTTTCAAGCTTGTGCATAATATGCGCCCTCCATTCAAAATGTACGGACGGCAGGCTTATCCGTCTGCCGTCCGTATAGAAATATAAATTTAAGGAGTTATAAAGAATTGGAATAATTATGTAAGCGAGCGAATTGCCCGAACCAGTCTGTCAATGTCCTCGGGGGAATTATACAGCGCCAGAGTTGGGCGGACAACTCCCTCCAGTCCGTAGGAACGAAGAATAGGCTGTGCGCAGTGATGTCCCGTCCTTACTGCGATGCCGTATTTGTCAAGATGCTGTCCGACCGTTTCGTTGTCGTAGCCGTCAAGAACAAAGGAAAGCGCACTTGATTTCTGTGAAGCAGTTCCGATAAGGTGCAGTCCCTTTATCTTTGCAAGCTCCTTCATGCCGTAGGAAACAAGCTCGTGCTCGTAGCGGCTTATCTCGGGCATACCTATTGAGTTAAGATACTGCAGCGCAGCGCCCAGTCCCACAGCGTCAGCAATGCTTGCCGTGCCTGCTTCAAACTTGTTGGGCGCAGGATTGTATATGGTGCGCTCAAAGGTAACGTCAGCAATCATATTTCCGCCGCCCTGATAAGGTCTTGCGGCTTCAAGCAGGTCTTTTTTGCCGTAAACAACGCCTATTCCCGTGG
>JBJEQL010000374.1:0-1727 GCA_051881735.1 Oscillospiraceae bacterium | reverse complement strand
AATTTTTATCTATTTTGACATACTGAAACGTTTAAAAACACGTTATCTATATTTTAACTCAAATTAAAAAAAATTTCAATAGTAAAATTACATAGAAAAAATTTTCTGTATAAATAGTGCAAACAAGGCAGCCCCAACTGTTAATATTTGCTAAAACTGCCATAAAAACTTCCCAAACGGAGGTGCGTTTTTTTGTATATCTTTTTTGAAACTTTAAATTTTTACAAAGCGCTTGACTTTTTTTGTGAAATATGATATCATAATCAAGTAAGTTTTGCTGCCGATTTATTTGAGCTTGCAGCCGATTGGCTGATTTGAAAAAAAGTGGCAATTCTTTATTCTTTTGATCTATAATCGGAATTTATCCGGTATATAGGTGTGCGGGCCCTGTGCAACAGAACACCGTGAACCATGTCAGGCGGGGAACCGAGCAGCATTAAGCGGTTCGCTCTGTGTGCCGCAGCAAGCCTGCACACCTATGTATCGGATTTTTTTACTATCCCGGGGTGACTTCATTAATGGACAAGTGGTTTTTCTTAAAAAAGATATGGCAGCATTTACTTCCGGTCGTGCCGCTTATGTTCCTGCTTGCGCTTGCCTATCTTGTGCTGTTTGACCAGCCGAATTATACCCCCGACATCTTCCAGAAGATATTCTTAGGTTTGGGCGAATTCTCTCTTGCAGCTTCGGCTGTTGTGACTGCTTATACCGAGGCGAATTATGCCGCAAGGAGAGGTCAGGATAAACGTCTTACCAAAGGTATGTTCAAAGGTCTGTCTAAAAAATCACGCCTTTTCAGCGACGCTATGGAATGTATCCGCTGCAGAGAGCTGGTTGACGGCATAGATTATCTTAAAGAAGCTATGGAATGTAACTGTACCGACCGAGAGAAAGCTGTCGTAAGCTTTTACATAGGCAATACCTACCGTCTTATGGGATACTATACCAACGCTGCAAACTATTTCCGTGACGCTATTGACCTCGGACTTGACGACGAGGAATATATGGTAAATATCCTGCTGGCAAGATGCTATGTCGAAAACGGTTCATATCAGAAAGCGATTGATATTTACGAGGAAATGCTGGATACGGGCAAGCCGTTTCAGTATGTTTATACCGATTACGGAATGTGCTATCTTGCAATGGGCGATTATGAAAATGCATACAAGTATTTTTCTATTTCTGTTGATTTCGAACGGAATTATGTTTTTGCGCTCGGCGGCTGTTCGCTTGCGCAGCTTGGAATGAAGAATATTGATTTAAGCCGTGATTTTTATGCGAAAGCGCTTGCGGCAAATATGGCTGATGTGATCGGTTTTAAACAGTATTACTGCAAGATCGCCGAGAGCGTTGGAGTTTATGACCAAATAGATGATGAAATGAAGATGAAGGTTTATTAAAGGAGTGAGCGTTTTGTATCAGGCATTGTACAGAAAATACAGACCGTTGAGCTTTGCCGATGTAGTGTCGCAGCCGCAGGTCACCCAAACGCTCATAAATCAGCTTAAATCGGGCAAGACTGCCCACGCATATATTTTTACGGGTTCAAGAGGAACGGGCAAGACGACCTGTGCGAGAATACTTGCAAAGGCTATGAACTGTCTGCACCCCGTTGACGGAAATCCCTGCCTTGAATGTGAGATATGCCGCGACGCCGACGAGGGCGCGCTCGGCGATATAATCGAGATAGACGCAGCCTCCAACAGCGGTGTTGAGGATATCCGCGA
>JBJEQL010000373.1:0-6538 GCA_051881735.1 Oscillospiraceae bacterium | reverse complement strand
TCTTCCAAAATCCTCCCTTGTGGAAGTTCTCGTTGCCGAGCGGCTTTGCAGTCAATCGGAACATAACGCAGCCATCGGGACAAACGATAGTCTTGCTGTATTTACTGTCACCGCCAAGATTTTCGAGGTCACCGCCGCTTCTGACCGACTCCATAAGCGGATAGAGCATCATCATAGTTTTGCTGCAAATGCCGTAACCGTCCTTATTCACGGGACAGCCGTATGTACAGCGGTACTTGTCGCCTATCTCCTCGCCGTTGCGGCAGTAATTCTCCGTATGGCCGCCACGCAGAAAGCCTGTAACCTCAACTTCAAATTCATATTCTTCGGCATACCATTTTTTCATAGGAAACTCTCCCCTTTGGTTGTTATTCTGTATTATTTTTATCGCCCACGAACATTTCATATAAAAACGTGGGCGGATATAGAATCCGCCCCTACATTTTTAACGCTGCTTAAATAATTACGCATTATGAATTACGCATTAGAAAAGCCCCGAAATATTTCCGTTGTTGTCGCAGTCTATCTTCAATGCCGCAGGTGCTTTTGGAAGTCCCGGCATTATCATTATATCGCCTGTCAATGCTACTACAAAGCCTGCTCCTGCGGAAAGCTTCAGATCTCTTACGGTAATTGTAAAGTTCTCCGGTTTGCCAAGCTTTGTCGGGTCATCGGAAAGTGAATACTGTGTCTTTGCAACGCATACGGGTGTATTGCCAAAGCCGAGTGCTTCGATCTCTTTGAGTGCTTTCTCTGCCTGTGATGTGAACTGCACTCCGTCTGCACGGTATATCTCCTTTGCGATGATGCCGAGCTTTTCCTTTATTGAAAGTGTTTCATCATAGAGGAAATGGAAGTCGTTCTGTGCGTTTTCAATAGTATCGCAAACCTTCTGTGCAAGGTCTGTGCCGCCTTCGCCGCCGTTTGCAAAGATCTCTGCAAGTGAAACAGGAGTATTCATCTCTGCGCAGACTTTCTTGATAACTTCGATCTCTGCGTCTGTATCGGTATGGAAACGGTTGATCGCAACTACTACCGGCAGACCGAATTTATGCATATTTTCAATGTGAGTTTTAAGATTTACAACGCCCTTTTCAAGCGCAGGAACATTCTCTGCTGTGAGTTCGGTCTTTGGAACGCCTCCGTTATATTTGAGCGCTCTGATAGTCGCAACAAGAACTACGCAGGAAGGCTTTAAGCCGCCGAATCTGCACTTGATATCGAAGAATTTCTCTGCACCGAGGTCAGAGCCAAAGCCTGCTTCTGTGATAGCATAATCGCCGAGTTTGAGTGCAAGCTTTGTAGCACGGAGTGAGTTACAGCCATGTGCAATATTTGCGAAAGGACCACCGTGCATGATAGCAGGATTGTTTTCAAGTGTCTGAACAAGGTTAGGCTTGATAGCGTCCTTGAGAAGTGCAGTCATTGCACCCTCTGCGCCGAGGTCATGTGCATAAACAGGCTTTCCGTCATAAGTATATGCAACAAGGATCTTGGAAAGACGCTTTTTAAGGTCGTCGAGGTCGGATGCAAGGCAGAGTATAGCCATTACTTCCGAAGCAACTGTAATTCTGAAACCGTCCTGACGGGGAATTCCGTTAACCTTTCCGCCCATGCCAATAACGACATTTCTGAGCGCTCTGTCGTTCATATCAAGGCAGCGGTCGATCATGATCCTTCTCTGGTCGATGCCGAGAACATTACCCTGCTGCATGTGGTTATCGAGTAGAGCGCAGAGCAGATTGTTTGCAGCTGTGATAGCGTGCATATCGCCCGTGAAATGGAGATTGATATCTTCCATAGGAACGACCTGTGCATATCCGCCGCCTGCAGCGCCGCCCTTGATACCGAAAACAGGTCCGAGTGAGGGTTCACGAAGTGCAAGTACAGCCTTTTTGCCTATCTTAGCCATAGCTTCGGTAAGTCCGACAGAAATTGTTGTCTTGCCCTCTCCTGCAGGAGTAGGATTTATAGCTGTAACAAGAATAAGCTTACCGTCGGGATTGTTTTTTGTCTTTTCAAAAAGCTCCTCGGAAAGCTTTGCCTTATAGTGACCATAAGGTTCAATTTCGTCCTCTGTAATTCCGAGCTTTGCTGCGACTTCAGAGATTTTAAGCATTTTCGCCTGCTGTGCAATTTCGATATCCGTAAGCATAACATGATCCTCCGATTTTTAATATATAAAATGAATTAAAAAAGCAGAATGACGGATAGTTTAACCCGTGGATTCTGCTCTGAACCGCTGATTATTGAAAACGTTCAGCACAACGCTGATGTTTTCTTAAAGAGCGACCTTTCTCACCGATGTTCCGGGGAAAGACTTCTTTTCAATGTCCGCTCCGAGCATACGAAGCTTTTCTTCAAAACATTCATAGCCGCGCTCGATGTGGTAAATATCTTCTATCTCGGTAACTCCCTTTGCGGCAAGTCCTGCGATAACGAGAGCTGCACCTGCTCTGAGGTCAGGCGCTGTGACAGGCGCCCCCATAAGCGAGCCTACGCCCTCAATAACTGCAACCTTTCCGTCGACCGAAATATTTGCCCCCATTCTTCGCAGTTCATCAACATAGCGGAAACGGTTGTCAAAAATGCCTTCCGTAACTATGCTTGTTCCCTCTGCAAGGCAAAGTAGTGTTGATATCTGCGGCTGCATATCGGTCGGGAAACCGGGGTGAGGCATGGTCTTTATACTTGTCTTAACGAGAGGACCATCGACTGAGATCCTTACTGCGTCATCAAATTCTTCAACTGTAACGCCTATCTTTTCAAGCTTTGCAGTAATGCTTTCAAGGTGCTTCGGGATAACGTTCTTAACAAGCACGTTACCTCTTGTAGCTGCCGCTGCTATCATGAACGTTCCTGCCTCGATCTGGTCGGGAATGATAGCATAAGTCGCACCTTTGAGCTTCTTTACGCCTCTTATCTTGATAACGTCCGTTCCTGCGCCCATGATATCTGCGCCCATTGAGTTAAGGAAGTTCGCAAGGTCAACGATATGAGGTTCCTTTGCAGCATTTTCTATAACTGTCATGCCTGTCGCTTTTACAGCAGCAAGCATAGTATTTATCGTTGCTCCGACAGTCACCATATCGAAATAGATCTGTGAACCGATAAGGTTTTCTGCCTGAATATCTATCATACCGTGGTCAAGGGTACATTCCGTACCGAGTGCGGTAAAAGCTTTGAGGTGCTGATCGATAGGACGGTCACCAAGGTAACATCCGCCCGGCATTGCAACTCTTGCACGCTTGAACTTACCGAGGAGCGTTCCGAGGAAATAGTAGGAAGCTCTCATGTGCTTTGCCATTTCATAAGGAACGATAGGCTCTGTTATGCCTGTTGCATCGATACGCACGGTGTTTTTATCAAGGAACTTAACATCTGCGCCCATTTCGATAAGGATACGCAGGCTTATTGAAACGTCGCTTATCTGCGGAACGTTTTCAAGTATGCACGGCTCATCCGAGAGGATAACGGCAGGGATAATGGCAACTGCAGCATTCTTTGCGCCGCTTATCTCAACCTCTCCGGTAAGGGTTCTTCCGCCCTTTATTACAAACTTATCCAAGTTTTTTCTCTCCCATTAAAACGAATATATAAAACCGAACGGATAATGGCTTATCCGCACGGAGAAAATATCAATAAACTAAGTATGTTCCGGCGCCGGCAGCAAAAAGAGCTTACACGCCAATGTTTATTATAACACAATCGACAGCAAAATAAAAGACTTTTTTCATATTTTTTATTACAGATTTTTAGCCTTTTCTGCTCCTATAAATGTTAATATCCGCCAAAATGGCAATAAAAACAGGAAAAATTCGGTAAACCACGTTATCTTCGGACAGTTTTTCTTTCAAGCTTAACGCTGTACATATCTTTATCAGCCGCTTTTATCATATCCTCCATTGTAACCAGTCTGCTGGCAGGGACAGTCGTATATCCGCAGCTGCAGCCGACTTTATACGGAAGTCCGGACATATCGTTATACTGCAAAAGATAGCTGTCAACCTCTTCAATGCACTTTGCAGCCTCGTCTTCGTTCTCGCTGCGGAAAACAACGCAGAATTCATCTCCGCCCGTGCGTGCGCAAACAGCGTCCTCAGGCATGGAATTTTTTATTGCGTTGGCGGTCACAATAATGGCGTTGTCGCCGCCCTCGTGACCGTAAGTATCATTTATCGGTTTAAGTCCGTCCACATCGGCGCAGACAATGTTCACAAATCCGTCTTGTGATTTGAATATATCCGGCGCAAACGTGTTAAGTCCTCGCCTGTTGTATATTCCGGTGAGCGGATCGGTCATATTTATATTGCGCAGCTCATCTGCAATGCGCTGCAGTTCCTTGTTCATATAAAACGTTCCGGCATTGTTGGAAATGTTCATTGTCCAAGTGAGGAAAAGCTCGCCGCAGCCTTCGATCTTCATCGGACTGAAAGCGAAATATCCCAAAAAACAGTTGCGGAAATAAAACGGCACAAACGCCATAAAAGCTGCTTTCTCCCTGCCGAAAAGCTGTTTCGGGATAAGCTCCTTGACAGAAAATACCGTTCCTTCGGGAATATCATGTCCGAACGTCAGCATTGATACAGCATTTTTTCCGAGTCCTGCAAATCCTGAATTCTGACGGAATTTGTCTTTTCCGTTTTCTACGTCCTCGCAAACGCAGATATAGAGTTCAAGCAGTCCAAAAAACGCCGCAAGCGTTTCTGTGCTTTTGAACAGGCTTACCGACGTATCCGCTTCGGAAAACTTTGTGTTCATATCAACAATGCGGTAGTCAAATTCATGGATATGATTGCGTTCGTCATAGAATTTATTTAATAAAGCATTGTCTTCTTTCCGCACCTTGCATCCGCAGGATTCGTTGATGAGAAGCTCTGCTTCGACCTCGGTGACTTGGGGAACGTCCTCTCCGCTCCATACCTTTTCAAGAACGCTGACGGCTTCTTTTCCTGCCTTCAGAAATGCACGGCGGACGCTTGTAACGGTCGGCTGATATTTTTCACAGTCAACAACGCCGTCAAATCCGGTAACAGCTATATCTTCCGGAACTTTCAAACCATTTGCCTTTATCTCATCTATACAGAAGAAAGCCATTGTATCGCTTGCACAGACGATAGCCTCGGGTATATCGCCCGATTCAAGGAATCCCCGTGTGCATTCGCCTGCTTTTTTCCAGAAGTTTCCGTATGCAACACGCTTTTCGTCGTAAGGTATATTATGCTCTGCAAGAGCCTTTTTATATGCTGCAAGGCGCTCCTCGGTCTGGAAATTGCCGGGAAAACCGCCGATAAAATTTATCTTTGTAAGTCCGTGTTCTTCGATAAGATGCTTCACTACGAGCTCCATTGCCGTTTTATCGCTCAGGAAAACATTATATTGGAGCATATTCTCGGGATCGTTTACATTTACGATCGGAACGTTGTGTTCTGCCGCTTTTTGGGCGATACCGTTTGTAATATCTTCGCTTATCATTGAGTCGCCGAGAATTACGATGCCGTCAAGAACATCATAGTTGATAAGGTTATATATCTCGACTTCTCCGAGCATAATATTTTCGGGCATGATCCTATCGGAGCCGAGTTCGGGTCTTGTCATAAGATTAGAGAAAACAAGCAGATCGATATCATCGGCAGCGCACTTCTCACGAACGCCCTCGACGACCTTGCTCTCATATTCCCAGTTATAGCTTGTAACGCACACAGCAACAGCCTTTCTCTTTTTCACAAAACCACCTCCAATAGCAGTTATTTTTATCATATTATATCATACGCCCCCTTGGAAATCAATAATTTTTAGTCATTATTTACCTTTTTTCTATATTTTTTTCAAAGACAACTGCAAAAATCATCGATTATATTTTATACTAAACACCATTTAAAATATGGAAAAAATCAAGCCGACAATATCGAATATATAGGATTTCGGCGCAGATTTTTTCCCGTTTTTTATTGGTGTTTAGTATTATATACTCAGATAAAAATATTAAGGCACCCCCCAAAACACGCAAACAGAAATATCTTTGACCGAAAAAACTTTTCGATTGGATATAACTCCTAACGGACAGCCGAGGCGCCGCTCCTCGGCTGTATTTGTTTTCATTTAACAATAGAACGGCGTCTGCAATAGTCACGATATTTTAACGAGTGAATTATTCTTCTCCAAAATATTAACAAACTATTGTAGGGGACGGGCTTCCCGTTCCGTTGTCACCAATACTTTCAAAAAACGGGACGGGCGACCCGTCCCCTACCGTAAAATACGCCAGTCACGACCATATTTTCATAAAAATATCATTGTTTGTTTACTCATTGAAATATCGTGGTGCAATAGTTTATATCGGTTGATTTCTCATATAAAATGTGATATAATGTATCAACAAAATGAGCATATATGAACTGTATGGACGTAAAGAAACAAAAGCATATCACTACGGTTCAGACGTTGCGCATACAGAGCGATATTTATCAAAGAACAATGATGCGAGGGCTATGTATGAATAACACGGCATATTATCACCTTCCCGGTCTGTTTGAGT
>JBJEQL010000372.1:0-6569 GCA_051881735.1 Oscillospiraceae bacterium | reverse complement strand
GTAGATTATTATTCTTGTTTTTTGTTTCATTTTGTACACCCCTTTATAGAAATTCGCAGAACGTTTTTAGTTGACCGCTGATTAGATTATAAAGCCGACAGCGAAAAATGTGTCAAAAAACTGACAAAGCGAAGCATTTCGGGTGTGAAATGCTTACGCATTTTCATCTTCACCGATCTCTTTTTCAATTTTGTTTATCATTTTCCTGCGCTGTGCTTTAAATACAAATATCAAAATTACAAATACGATCAGCAGTACCGCAAACGCAGCCATACCGCCATACATCATTAATTCCCCTGCGGTAAAATTCATATCCCCAACCTCCTTTTACAGCCAGTTTCCATTTTTTAGCTGTTCAAAAACATCATCAAGCAAAAGCATTTCCATATCCGTATCATCATTATACAGTTCTGCTGCTTTATTGTAATAATTCAAAAACTCTGAATAGTCACGCTTGTCCGCATCTTGCGAATTCTGATTCTCAACTTCAATAAAGGCAAGGCGTTTATATATACTGTAATCCTCACCGTAAACTCCGAACATATCTTCTGCAAGCTTTTTCGCAGACACAAGATTACCTATCTTCTGATAAAGAATGATCAGATTGTTATCCGAGTTGTAGTTTCTCCAGCCGAAGGAGTTCATTTTTTCTATGGCAAGAATCGCTTTACTGTAGTATTCTGTGTTATCTGTTGTGTTTCCTGCGTCAATATATGCCTGAGAAAGCATTTCATATAACGGCATAGCTTTTTCAAGATCGGTCAAATTAACAGCGTCGACAAGGAAACTAATGCGTTCCTCGGCAGTAACGCTTCCCTCGGAATATGCTTCTGCGTATGCACTGCCGCAGATCATATATGCACGATATATCATATCCTCATCTGTACTGCCTGAAATACAGCTTTGGAAAGACTTTATGCTTTCCTTATAATTGCATGATGAAAATAAAATTTCTCCCTGTGCATATGCAATGCTGTCATCTGACAAACCTGCCGTTTTGGCATGTTCAAGAACATCTTCTGCTTTTGAAACGTCGCCGCATCGTGCCAGCGAAACAGCATAATCTCTGTAATATAAAGCTTCCGTTGTGTTTATAAGGACTGCCTTATTAAATGCTTCTGCTGATGAACGGTAATCTTCCAATTCAAAATAACTGCTTCCCATCAAATAATACATTTTATCGGCAGCATACGGTACATTTTGATTACCTTCAAACAGATTTTCCTTTTCGATACCATTTAATAATTCACATACCTCATTGTATTTTTTCTCGTTGTAAAGCGCCAAAGCAATTTTTTCATGCGCTTCCGCACGAAGCGGAGATATTTTGACTGCATCATCATATATGCTTTTCATTTCATCCGATGACATATTGTCCATCTGAGTTATGCAATTAGTATATTCTTCCAAAATATCGTTATCGGTCTTTCGGTATCCCATAAAAGAAACCATTAATGCGGCAGCCATAAAAACTATTAAAATAATAACAGTAATTTCCTGTTTTATAACAAGCAGCTTATATTTACGGTCTGACTTATGCAGATCAATAAGTGCTTTGTACATTTGAGCAGCTGACTTGAAACGATCTGAAGGAGCTTTTGCCATTGACTTGTTTACAATAGCGGCCAAGCTCTCGCTTATATTCTGCTTTATGGCATCGATAGGCGCAACAGTTTCGTATGAAACAACCGGCTTTTCTCCCGTAATAAGATGATAAAGCGTAGCGCCTATTGAATAAATATCCGCACGAGCATCAATACGGGAAGTTACATTCACCGCTTTTTGATTTATTGCTTCGGTATATTGGGTCTCCGTCAATTCTGTTTCAGGAATAAGCGCCTTTGTGACTTTGGTATATTCTGTATCTATTTCCGTAAACAATGTTTCATCATCAACACTATCTATAAGAGTTTCCTGATTTACAGCCGTCTGTTTTTTTATGCGGTACTGTTCGGGTGCAGAATATCCCTCACTAACTCCTATTGCAGCCTGCTCGCCCGTAAGAGCCAATGAAATATTATAGTCGATCAAACATATATCGTCTTTTGGAGTAATTATTATATTAGCAGGCTTTATATCACTATGAATAATGGGCGGATTCTGAGAGTGAAGATACTGTACAACTTCACATAATTGACGGGCATATTTAATGATCTGTTTTTGAGTAAGCTTGCGATTTTTCTTAAGAATCGTTTCCAGCGTTTCTCCTTCAACGAACTCCATAACAGTATATACGTTATCGTTTTCAATAACAAAATCATAAACAGCCGGTATATAGTTGTGCTTAAGCTTTTTCAAAACATCTGCTTCACCGTGAATATCAATTGATTTGCATATATTATCCTTTATCAGCTTAATTGCAACATATCTTCCTACGCTTTTCTGATATGCCTTGTAAACAACTCCGCCGCCGCCTGAACCCAGAATTTCGCTTATTTCATATCTACCGTCTAAAGTATATCCTATATCAAACATTTTATCATCCCTATGATCATAATCGAAAATTCTCATTTTTCAGAGTATTACTCTATGAAAACCGAAAATCTGACATTTTTATTTACATTATACAGCCTTTGACACAGCCTTGTCAATAATTTATAAATTAAAATGACGTAATATACAATTCTATATGTGTTTATAATACAAACGGATAATAAAACGCAGAAATATTTCCAAAGATACACCGTTCCCAAAAAGGCTGTAGAACAATGTAATAGTATTTCATTCAAAAAGAACGATAAATATCTCCATGCATATATATTCTTTTTAAAATAAGCCTTCTGGGATAACAAAATAATTAAAACAGCTATAAAAGGTTGTTGTCATTATGGAATTCGCCTTTAAGGAAGATTCCTATCTTTCAGACATACGCTGCCGTTGCAACGCCTGATTTTAGCCTTTATCCTTCAATGAATTATAATGAAATAAGACATAATGTATATATGTCACGTTGGTTGGGAAAAACTTGGCAATCTTACGGCTGCAATATTATTCCAACCGTAGGTTGGGCGTTACCTGATACATACGATCTTTGCTTGGGTTCTATTGAAAAAGGTTCGGTCGTAATTATCTCAACATTGGGCTGCAGTAATTATATTAGCGATTTTCATAATGAATTTGAAGAAATGAAAAAACGTATAAATCCACCTATCATTATTGTGGTTGGTGATATGTTACCGGGAATGACGGGTACATTTATAAACTACAAATATGTAGATGGTTTTGTAACAAATTATGAGCATTTAAAAATTGAGGGTATATCAAATATTTTTACAATCAAGGAGGTTAATTAACTATGGGTTCAAGAGGTGCATTTGTTGATGTCAATGTATGGGATTTTACGTTTAAGGAAGGAGGACAACATTACAAATCTCTTGGTATTCTTAAAGATGATCCTAATGTTAAGGTGATCATTCAGGATTCTAAGGAAACGCTGATTAATACGTTTCTGCCGTTTTTCAAAATGTCCTCAAAGGCGGAAATTCGTACATTTTTCAAAACGGCGAAACGAACGCTTCGCTTTAATCAGCGTATCCCTAATAATGTAAAAGCTCCTGAGTATTCCCACACTCCCGGAAGAATTTATGCCGTTGTAAAAGAAGGGATTCTTAAGCATTTAGCATATTATGATGAAAATCATAATCAGACAGTTAGCATTGATTTAGCGCACGAACACAATGGTGTAAAACCACATCGTCACGTTTATTTGCAACATAACAAGAACGATCCGGGCGTTCCTCCGACTGATGCGGAATTGAAACTTATAAAAAAGGAGTTTAATCTATTATGAGAATCAATGAATATAATTGTATTGAAGAGTTTACATCTCAGTATATTGGCAATGTTTATTGATAGCAACCCTTGATTTCTTATGTTAAGACTACCCAAAATCACTTCAATTGCAATCTATGCTATACCACAAAGTAGAAAAGTTGTTTCAGTCTAATTGCAAGGTTCACACCGTTTACTGCGCTTTTAACTTTATCATAATGCTGCCGTAAAGACCAATAACATTTCGTGTGGTATTGGTCTTCATTAATATGTCATATATCGTCGAAGAATTCATCTTGATAAACATTATTTTGTATTACATAATTTACTAATTTATATTTTACTAAATTATAATTAACTAAAAGGTGAGTATAATGTTTATAGTCATACAAAAGGAGCGTGAGTTTTTTGCTCACGCTCCTTGATAAACAGGAATTTATATAAGTTTGGAGTGTGGAGAGTGGAGTTTGGAGTTAAGCCAATCAACAACTCCACTCTCCTCACTTCAAACTCCACACTTCTTCAACTTTCGATATGTCGAGCAACTTATCTACCCGATTTATTCCATTATACCCCAAATTCTAAATACAGTCAAGAGCAATATAACATCCGTAAACCTGCGCATAATCAGCATATTATGCTTACATAAACCTGCGTATTATCAAACAAAGCATAATTATGAATTTCTATTTTTCGACAATTGCTCAATACAAAGCGTTCCATCCGCGATCTTAGCCTGCAAATATTTTCCGTACATATACTGCGCAATATCAACAAGCAGCCAGTTCTGCTCCGCATAAGCAGGATTTTTCGGACGAGATTCACCGTCAAGCCATTTGCAGCTTGCGGCGCAGACGTCTGTGTAGATCATGTCCCACGGAACGATCGGCTTTGCTTCTGTGCCGGTGTAGAACGTTCCACCCCTGCGGACGATCTCCTCCACAACATCACGTTCAAGATCGCCCTCATTTATAAAGCATTCAGCCTTGTTCCGCAGAAATCGGGCAGTCTTTGCAGCTGTCATAAGATCTGCGCCGGTAAGAAATCCGTAAAATTCGGTGTCATTTTCAATTATTATTTCTTTCATTGTATTAACCTCTTTTCTTTATCACATTGAAAGCTCGCTTTTGTTTTTGGGATTCTGCATAGTGCTGTAAGGCTTTATCTTGTCCACAAATACCGCTTTTTCGCCGTTTGTCATAAGTATAGCCTTGTCACGGGGCATACAAAGCACCGATTCGGGAGTCTTGTACGCCCTGCAGCCGATAAACTGAGCCGTTTCCAAGTCCTGCGAGCCGAGGTAGATCAGGTGGTCGCAGTTGTTTACAATGGTCGTTGCTTCGGCGTGGCTGTACATACTTTCAAGCTGCGTCATGCTCTGCAGGATAAGGCTGACGGAAATTTCCCTTGAACGTATGACCGAGATTATCTTGTCAAAATCGGGTATCCTTGCACTTGCCGCAAAGTCGTCCATTATTATTCTAACCGGAACTTTCAGCCTGCCTTCGGGAGCTGCGTCCGCTTCCGAACAGAGAAGCTGCAATGCCTGCGTGTAGAAAACATTCACAAGGTGGTCAAACGTCCTGTCTGTGTCGCTTACGTTAAGAAACAGCACCGTCTTTTTTCTGCCAAGACTGCGTATGTCAAAGCTGTCAGGATTTTCAAAAATATGCCTTGCTTCTTCAAACTCATAAGGCTCCAACGCACGGTTTGCAAACTCCATTATACTGCTCCACATTTTTTCGGCATTTGAAGATGAATTTATCTCACGATATTTTCTTGCGGCGAAGGTGTCGGGATTCCTTTCCGACCATTGCAAAAAGGAAAGGTTTCCGCCGGGACGTATGAATGCGTGATGAAGCTTGCAGATGCTTGTCATATTCTGCTCCTCGGGGTCAAGCACCTCCATAGCGTATGCGATAAGGAAAGCAAGATAGCCTGCAGCGGCTTTCTCCCAGAAAGGGTCATACCTATCCAGCGTCGGCATGATCGTATTTGCAAGCGTAAGCACGTCCTGCTCACGGTATCTGCCGTTTGCATACCTGCGTATGCCGCCGATCGGATTAAATCCGCAGGAACGAAGAGGGTCAACAAGATCAAGCGTGTAAACAGCATAGCCTTTTTTCTTAAGCTCGTTTTTGAACATTCTGCAAAGCCGGCCCTTTGTGTCGGAAACTACCATGCTTCCGCTTATGTTCTGCAAATTCGGGATAACGTAACCTCCCGTTTTGCCCGAGCCTGATGAACCGATTATCATATCGTTGTTGTTAAGTCCCGTTGCCTTTGTATCGTTTGATACCGAAACATTTTCCGCAAGTATTCTTCTGTTATCCATAGTATCATTCTCCTTTCAGAATTTCCGTTGCAAGTCCGAAATAAATGGCTTCCTGTGCGCTGTAAAAAGTATCGTCAGCTGTGACCTTGTATATCTCGTCAATGCTTCTGCCCGTCTTTTCGGAGATTATCCGTGCAAGCGCTTCTCTCGTTTCGTTAAGCTTGTCAAGCTCGTGCTGGATCTCGTGAGGTTTTCTTCCGCCGATGTCGTTGTGGCTGTAAGACGGGTCGTGTATCATCAACCTTGTATGAGGTAGCATCTGACGTTTTGCGCCTGCAAGGAAAAGTATCGCTCCCATGCTTGCGGCTGTGCCTATGCAGACCGTTCTGACGGGCGCTCTCATCATGCCGATGTAATCATACACCGCAAGTCCGCTTATGACCTCTCCGCCGGGACTGTTTATGTATATCGTGACCTCGCTTTCGCTGTCCTGCCGTTCAAGATACATAAGCTGCTTTATAAG
>JBJEQL010000371.1:0-6584 GCA_051881735.1 Oscillospiraceae bacterium | reverse complement strand
AGTCCGAGCAGGAACCCTTGAAGCTTTGGGGTAAGATCGAAGGAGATCACATTGAAAGTGCTAAGGAACCTCTCTTTACTGCACAGTGCTTCCGTGTACCTGTTTCTGACGGTCACACAGCTGCTGTATTTGTAAAATTCAAGAAGAAGCCTACAAAGGAACAGATGATCGAAGCATGGAAGAATTTCAAGGGTGTTCCGCAGGAATGCAATCTCCCAAGCGCACCAAAGCAGTTCCTCCACTACTTTGAAGAAGACAACCGTCCTCAGGCTAAGCTTGACAGAATGATCGAAAACGGTATGGCTGTTTCTGTCGGCAGACTCAGAGAAGACAATCAGTATGACTACAAGTTTGCTTGCCTTTCACACAACACACTCAGAGGTGCAGCAGGCGGTGCAGTTCTCCTTGCTGAGCTTCTTGCTGAAAAAGGATATTTTGACTAATGAACCTTTCTTTGAGAAAGGCATCGGAATCTGATTCGGCACTCATTGCCGTATATCTCAAAAAGCTTGCAGAATATGAAAAGCTGTCTGAATACTGTAATGTTACCGAATCACAGATCCGCAGTATGATGCGTGAAGAAAACGGTTTGAACGCATTGATCGCTGAAGCAGACGGAACTTCCATAGGAGTAATGGTCTATTATTTCTATAAGATAGCTACATTTTCCGGAAAACGTGTTCTATATGTTGAAGATATCTTTATAGATCCCGAATACAGAAGATACGGAGCCGGACAGATGATGTTTGATAAGATCAAAGCTATCGGCAAAGAACAAGGCTGCGCTCGTATTGAGTGGAAATGCCTTGACTGGAATACTTCGGCGCAGAATTTTTATGAAAAAATCGGCGGAAAATGTGAATCCGATGAATGGCTTACATACACAATCAATCTTTAAACCATAAAAAGGAGCCTATTTATGAAAAATACAATTTTTACAGGTGCAGGCGTTGCAATCGTTACCCCGATGAATGCTGACGGAAGCGTAAATTACGATCAGCTTCGCACTAACATTGATTATCAGATCGAAAATGGCACAGATGCTATTATTATCTGTGGAACAACAGGTGAATCTGCAACCCTTACTCATGAAGAGCACGTTGAATGCATTAAGTGCTGCATTGAACACGTTAATAAAAGAGTTCCGGTAATTGCAGGTACAGGAAGCAACGATACAAGCTTTGCAATTGAACTTTCCTGCGAAGCTGAAAGACTCGGTGCAGACGGTCTTCTTCTTGTCACCCCTTATTACAACAAGACTTCACAGAGAGGACTTGTCGCTCACTTCACAGCTATTGCCGACAGCGTTAATATCCCTATCATCCTTTACAACGTTCCTTCTAGAACAGGTGTAAATATATCTCTTGATACATATATCCAGCTTGCAGAACACAAGAATATTGCTGCAGCAAAGGAAGCAAGCGGAAATATTTCTGCTGTTGCAAAGCTCATTGAAGCATGCGGCGACAAGCTTGATGTTTACAGCGGCAACGACGATCAGATTGTTCCGATTATGTCACTTGGCGGAAAGGGCGTAATCAGTGTTGTTTCAAACATTCTTCCTAAAGAAACACATGATATTACTGAATATTGTCTGAAAAATGATTTTGTCACAGCTGCAAAGCTTCAGCTTAAATATCTTGAAGTTATCAATAATCTTTTCTGTGATGTAAATCCTATTCCTGTAAAGGAAGCAATGAACATTCTCGGAATGAATGCCGGCGAATGCAGACTTCCTCTTCTTAAAATGGAACAGGCTAAGATCGATCTTCTCACCAATTCCATGAGAAAAATAGGACTTGTTAAGTAACTGTATTAGGAAGTGAAAAAATGGTTAAAATAGCTATAAGCGGCGCAAACGGACACATGGGAAAAGTTATCAGTTCTGTAATTTCTGAAAGAAATGATTGCACAACAGTTGCCGGAATTGATATTAATACTGATACATATTCTGATTTTCCTATTGTTTCCTCCCCTGCCGATTTAAAAGAAAAGCCTGACGTAATTATTGATTTTTCTCATCCATCGGCTCTCGATAACCTGCTTGAATACTGCCTTTCTACCGGCACTCCGATCGTCATTGCCACAACAGGCTATAACGAAGATCAGATTGCAAAGATAAAAAAAGCATCCGAGCAGATACCTGTTTTCTTTACATTCAATATGTCGCTTGGAATTAATCTTCTGACAAAGCTTGCAAAAACAGCTGCAGAGATTCTCGGAGATCAGTTCGATATTGAAATTGTAGAAAAGCATCATAATCAGAAGCTTGACGCCCCCAGCGGAACAGCTATTATGCTCGCAAATGCTGTAAATGAAACTCTCAATGAACGTTGCCACTATATTTACGACAGACATTCTCAGCGCAAAAAGAGAGATAAAAATGAAATTGGTATCCACTCGATCAGAGGCGGTACTATCGTTGGTGAACATGATGTTATTTTCTCGGGCAGAGATGAAGTCGTTACTCTTTCTCACCATGCATCATCCAAAGAAGTTTTTGCCGTCGGTTCTGTAAATGCTGCAGTTTTCCTCAGCGACAAAACTCCCGGAATGTATGATATGTCCCAGCTTATCGAAAACAAAGCGTAATCAAAAATTAAAGCCGCTTCTGATAAAATCGTCAGAAGCGGCTTTTGATCTTATTATGTATTAATTATTGATCGTTTTCATTATCGACTATATGTACATCAAGCTGATTGTAAGGAATCACAATACCGTTTTTATCAAAAGCTTCCTTAAAATCCTCTAAAAGTGCGAAATATACATCCCAATAATCTGACGAATTGACCCAGACTCTTACTACAATGTCTATTGAGCTTGCAGAGAAAGCAGATATTCTAACAAACGGTTCTGGATCGGATAAAATTTTGGTATTCTCCTTTATAACATCGGAGATAACAGAAATCGCTTTTTTAGCGTCATTGTTATAGGAAATTGACATGACATGGTCAACACGGCGTGTCTTTTCTCTGGTGTAATTGATTATTGTTGCATTTGAAACCGTGCCATTAGGTATATAAATGGATTTATTGTCAACGGAGATAATGTTTGTTGCAAATATGGTTATCTCTCTGACCGTTCCCTCTGTTCCGTTAATTGATACATAATCACCGACGCGGAAGTTTTTGCCCATAAGGACAATAACGCCGCCGGCAATATTGGAAAGACTGTTCTGAAGAGCAAGACCGATTGCAATACCTGCAGAACCTACAACAGCAATAATGGATGTCATTGGGATTCCGAGAATTGACAGAACAATAATAAGTATTATACATAACAGAGCCACTCTGACAAGGGATTTCAGGAATCCGTGAACAGTTTTATCTATCCTGCTTCGCTCTAACCCTTTTGACAGAATTCTCATTATAATTTTATTAATTATACAACCGACAATATATACAACTATCGCAATAAGCAATGTTGGCAGATAATCAACAAAGTTGCTCCACAGTTTTGAAAAAAAAGATGGTTTGATAACACCGTTTTCTACAAAATCAGACACCAACGGTAATGACGCTTCAAGCCTTGTTATAATAATGTGATTCATTTTAATCCTCCAAAGTTTTATTAAATAAGATTATATCATAAAATCATTACATAATATTTAATAAGTCTGTTATAATTAATTAATACTATTCGATTTGTCTAAAATAAATTTATTAATAATTAGTTCGCAAAAAAGCCATTAAAAATTTGTTATATTTTTATTCTGAAAAATATTGCTTTATTGGCGAAAATAGGTTATAATATATTAGATATTTTTTGTTAAAGGAGATAGAATTATGGAAGGCTCATACGTTTTAGCTGTCGTATTGACAGGTTTAACTGTTGTTTTCGTAGGCTTGATAGTGCTTATTTTCTTTGTATGGCTTATGGGTAAGATATTTAAAGCTATCAATAGCTCAAAAAACCAAAAAGCTGAAAACAAGGTTGAAACTAAAGTCCCTGAAGCTGTAAGTGTTCCCACTGCTGCACCTGCAATGGAGATTGAGGACGGTATAAGCGATGAAATCGTTGCTGTCATTGCCGCAGCTGTTGCATCTATGTCGGGCAATTTGGCAATCAAAAGTGTTAAAAAAGCTTCTTCCAAGACATCACGCAGAGGTGCTTGGGGCGCACAGGGTATTGCTGAAAATACCCGAGTATTTTAAAGAAAGGTAAAATAAAAGATGGACAGTTTTTTTCAATCAATTAATGATCTGTGCATGACATCGGGACTTGCCAACTTAACATGGCAGTCTGTTGTAATGATCTTAATTTCTTTTGTATTTTTGTACCTTGCAATCAAGCATAAGTTTGAACCACTTCTTCTTCTGCCCATTGCGTTCGGTATGCTTCTCACAAACCTTCCGCTCACAGAAATGTATCACCCCGAGCTTTTTGATATCAGCGGTGGTAAAGAACTTGATTTCGGTGAGATACTACATAACGGAGGATTGCTCGACCTGCTGTATTTAGGTGTTAAGCTGCAGATCTATCCCCCACTTATCTTCCTCGGAATTGGCTGTATGACAGACTTTGCTCCTCTTATTGCTAACCCGAAGAGCTTCCTTCTCGGTGCAGCTGCACAGGCAGGTATCTTCTTCACATTTGTAGGTGCTGCATGGCTCGGCTTCACACCACAGGAAGCCGGTTCGATCGCTATTATCGGTGGTGCAGACGGTCCTACTGCTATCTTCGTTTCAAGTAAGCTTCTTCGCAGCGGCGGTTTTGATATTGATACAGGTACGATCGCACTTGCTGCTTATACCTATATGGCACTTGTTCCGATCATTCAGCCGCCTATCATGAGAGCGCTTACAACCAAGAAAGAGCGTGCAGTTGTAATGACTCAGCTCAGACAGGTTTCAAAGACTGAAAAGATCATCTTCCCTATTGCTGTAACAATCGTTATTGCACTTATCATTCCTTCGGCTGCTCCGCTCGTTGGTATGCTCATGCTTGGTAACCTTATCAAAGAAAGCGGCGTATGCGACAGACTTTGCAAAACTGCTCAGAACGAGCTTATGAACATTATCACAATATTCCTTGGAATTTCCGTTGGTGCTACAACAACAGCTGACAAGATCGTTAATATGAAATTCCTTAAGGTTATTGTACTTGGCGTAATTGCATTCTGCCTCGGTACTGCTGCCGGTGTACTCTTTGGTAAGCTTATGTACGTTGTTACTAAGGGTAAGGTTAATCCGCTTATCGGTTCTGCCGGTGTTTCCGCAGTTCCTATGGCAGCCCGTGTATCGCAGAAAGTTGGTCAGGAAGAGAATCCAAAGAACTTCCTCCTCATGCACGCTATGGGTCCGAATGTTGCAGGTGTTATCGGTTCTGCTGTTGCAGCCGGCGTACTCCTCAGCATCATCCCCTATTAATCTAAAATAAATAAAAATAATCCCGGTTTCAATTTCAACATGGAACCGGGATTTTTATTTAGCTTTTATAAAGTGAAACATTCTGGAAACCGTCAAGAAGCTTATCAAGATATTTAAACGAAAGCTGTGCTCCTTTAGCAACACAGGACAAGGGATCGTCTGCAACAATACATGGAACTTTTATCTCGCTGGAAATAAGCTTGTCAAGACCATTTATAAGTGCTCCACCACCTGTAAGATATATTCCGCTTTTACATATATCTCCCACAAGCTCCGGCGGAGTGTTCTCAAATACATTTTTAATATTCACAATGATCTCATTAATGCTTTCTATAATTGCTTCATAAATATCATAATCGGAAATTTCAATGCATTCGGGAAGACCTCGTATAAGATGTCTGCCCTTAACGATAATTGAGCGACTACCGTCGGGATTATATACATTTGCAGCAGATATCTTTGCCATTTCAGCAGATTTTTCTCCAATCAGAACACGGTAACGGTTGCTGATATACTTCACTATTTCTTTATCCAATTTATTGCCTGCAACTTTTACCGAGGCTTTTGTTACAATTCCGTTCATGGAAATAATAGCAATATCTGTAGTTCCTCCGCCAATATCAACAACCATGTTTCCATTTGGTGTAGAAATATCAACTCCTGCACCAAGCAAAGCAGCAATTGGTTCTTCAAGCAGATATACTTTTTTTGCTCCAGCAACCTTAGCTGCTTCAACGACCGCTCTGCTTTCAACATCTGTTATCGAGGACGGAATACACATTACAATATTAGGCATGAGCAGCTTTTGACCTGTTATCTTCTCAATAAAAGCAGTTACCATATACTCTGTCATTTTATGGTCTGAAATAACACCGTCTGAAAGTGGCTGAACCACGAGAATGTGCTCGGGAGCTTTACCGAGCATTTTATATGCTTCCGAACCAACAGCGATAACCTGTTCTGTTCGAGTATTAAAAGCAACGATCGAAGCTTCGTTCAGCACGATCCCATTGTTTCCCATTGTAATAATTACATTTGCTGTACCTAAATCAATTCCAATATCCATTTAAATCACCTTTATTATAGAGTTGTCGCCGCAACAGCAGCTATAACTGATTTTGCCCCCATACTGAGCAATATTTCTGCACAGGAATTTACAGTTGAGCCTGTCGTCATAACATCATCAACGATTAATACAGTTTTACCCTTTATATC
>JBJEQL010000370.1:0-6601 GCA_051881735.1 Oscillospiraceae bacterium | reverse complement strand
ATCCGCTTTGTTGATTACCGGCTGCATAACACACAAATCCTTTCTTAATCTTATATTCTGCAATATGTATATATCATCCGCAAGATACAATGCTACATATTACTGTTTAATTATACACTATTTTTTCACAATTTACAATCGTAATTTTAGACAAATATAGCCATATTCTTTGACCTGAAATATAATTATGGCATATTTGTATATATATTGAGCGTTAAACGTTTAAGTTTTGTTAAAAAAGCAGATCGATTTTAAAGCATTTGACAGTATGCTATGGATTACATCTATTACACGGATCATAATCCATTCCAATAACTTCATTGCGCGAGCAAGTTACTTCTTTCTTGTTCTTGTCTTTCATCTGATTTACGCTTGAACAGGACGGATAATGAAACTTCTTTGTGTTGGTATTCAGAACATAAGTGACTTTACCCGACGAAGTGTTGGTTGTTCCTTTTGAATCCGTTTTAGTTTTAACAGTAACCTTGCAGGTCGCCTTTAAACCGTTTGTTGTCTTTGCGGTAATGGTAACCGTTCCGGCTTTCAGCGCTGTCACCTTTCCGCCGCTGCTAACGGATGCTATCTTGTTATTGCTCGAATACCAACTAACCGATTTAGCAGCTGATTCGGGAGAAGTTGTTGCAGCAAGAGTCTTTGACTGTCCGACTTCGAGTGCATATTTTGTATAGTTGAGCCTAATTGAAGCGATTGTTCCATCCGAAAGCTTGCTGGAACCGTCTTTATAGTCAATAGTTATACCGGGCTGAACATTATAGCAGTAAACATTAAAGGAAACTCCCTTGCCCTTATCCTCAACGGAATACGCTTCCATTTGCACACCGCTTGCAATCAAATTATCACCCTTGAATATTGGCGTTACACGGTACAGAACATGATTGTCGGTTTGCTCAACATAATCAGCTACCATATTTTCAAACGGCAGCATACCCTCCACATTCAAATACCTTGTTCCTGTAATGAGGTTTTCCTCATTGGCATTTTCAGCTGTAAGCTGATAGCCGATAAGATGACAGCGGTTATAAAGATACTTTCCGTCAACATTGTCATACTTGACTGTCTGCCAGCCCGACGGTTTAATCATTCCTATATTTCCACGCTCTTCTGTTGGCATTGTTTCAGCGCATACATTAGCATAAGCAGCGCCGCAGCGTCCGAGATCATCGAGCTTGCTGTACTTTTCAAATGCTTTTGTTGTCATATCGGACTTTTTGAAGCTTGGAACATTGTCATTCAGCTCGACATACGCTTCTCCCGAATATGCGGGAAGGTTGGAAAGCGTTATCTTCTTAGTTGCCGCCGAAGCCGGAACGGAAATATTCCACACCAAACTCAACGTCATCAACAGACATAAAAAAATGCTTTTGGATTTTCTCATATAATATCCTCCTTTTATTTGCACTCTGTATTGGCGTATATTTATATTATACAGCTACCATCAGAAATAATCAACGCTTTTTAGGCGTATATTTCACAATTTATATCAATCTATTCACAAAGCACGCATAATATATAAGCCGTTTGTAATAATTATTATACTGTTGTCTTATTTATTAGTCAAGTGCTTTATTTGTGATACAGAATTTCTCGCAATAAAAGGTATAATAGAGTTATATTATATTTGAGGGTGTGAAATATGCGAAAAGAGGTCGCTTTTAAAAACCGTGACCGTTTTATACAGCTTGGGATCGCAATAGCTTCCCTGCGAAAGCTGCGTGGAATGTCACAAGAAACGCTTGCAGAAAAAGCAAAAATCAGCCGTTCCCTTTTAAGCGTTATAGAGGCACCGAATACCGCAAACAGCTTTTCACTTGAAACGTTGTTTGATATTGCCGACGCTCTTGACATTTCACCGTCCGATCTGCTTACGGCTTCTATGTTCCCCGATAGCATTATCAACAAGGAAAAATAAAAAGTCCCCACAGTATAGTCGCTCTGTGGGGACTTAGATTACTCGGTATATACAAAAACCCCGTTCTCCGAATAGAGAACGGGGTGATTTTTACAAAAGTATCAAACTTACTTGAGTTCGATTGTTGCGCCGGCAGCTTCGAGCTTAGCCTTCATGTCTTCAGCATCAGCCTTGGAAGCGCCTTCCTTGAGAGCCTTAGGAGCAGCTTCAACGAGCTCCTTAGCTTCCTTAAGGGAAAGACCGCAGATATCCTTAACAGCCTTGATAACGTCCATCTTCTTCTCACCGAAGGAAGCAAGAACAACGTCGAATTCTGTCTTTTCAGCAGCAGCGCCGCCTGCAGCAGCACCAGCAGCAGGAGCAGCAGCGATAGCAGCTGTTACGCCAAATTCTTCCTGGATAGCGTCAACGAGCTCGGAAAGCTCAAGAACGGAAAGTGTCTTAATATCTTCTACAAACTTTAAAATCTTCTCAGAAGCCATGATAATAATCTCCTTTTATTTTTAATTTAGTTAGACCATTGCGGTCGTGTGAATGATAGTCCGAAAAGGATTATGCAACCTCTTCTGCGGACTTCTTGTCTGCAACTGCCTGAACAGTAGCAGCGAGCTTCTGCATAGGACCCTGGAGTGAACCAACGAGCTGTGCAAGAAGAGTATCTCTCGAAGGGATCTTGGAGAGAGCGGTAACGCCTGCTTTGTCGTAAACTTCTGTACCGATGAAGCCTGCCTTCATAGAGAAAGTGGACTTTTCATCTGCACCCTCGATATATTTGCCGAGGATACGAGCAGGAGCAGTCTGGTCATCGTTGGAAAGAGCGATAGCTGTTGTTCCCTCGAGAACATCATCAAGACCCTCAATACCAACGTTCTTAAGAGCGAAGCGGAGCATTGAGTTCTTCTCTACGAAGTACTGTACGCCGGCCTCTCTGAGTTCCTTACGAAGCTTAGTATCGTCAGCAACGGAAATACCCTTATAGTCAACGATAACACCTGAAGCAGCATTCTTGATAAGGTCAGTGAGAGCTTCAACTCTTGCTTTCTTGGATTCAAGTACCTTTGCGCTTGGCATAAATGTTTTCACCTCCGTAATTGTACGTTATACCGATATTCGATCGGTATATAATACTAATCCCTCATTAAAGTGTAGACAAAAAATCTGCGCAAAATCCATATATGCGAGATTTTGCTTGATTTTTTGTACACTTTATAATCGGGGATTAGTATAACATGATTGTTTCGTAACAATGCTTTCGGATCCGAAAAAAAGAAAAAACCTTTTCGGTCAAAGACTGAAAAGGGCGAAAGTACATTTTTATACTTCAGCGATCTTTCCTCGGCAGGATTTACGGTAAAACCACCTGCTGTCTTTAGAACACGATAGCCGTTGTCAAACAACTTTTATATTATATCATGCAGATATCCTCTTGTCAAGGGATTTTTCAAAAAAAATTACAGAAAATCTTGAATAGCCCCAAGCATTTTGGATTTATATTTTCAATTTGTCGAAAACCTATTCAAAAGAATAAGACTGGTAATCAATTTACTTTTAGTTTTTCAAGTTCTGCAAGAACATCGTTAATTGCCAGATCGTCTTTTAAGCTCCTGAACATCTCTTTCTAAATTTATAAGACATTTCGAGTTTTCAAGCTGCAATTCCGATAACAGCTTGATCGACGGCGAGATATCATTCTCAAGAGTTAGCTTAATGCTTTTTACGTCAGTATCAAGAGTTCTCTTAATTCCTTCTACATCTTTTTCAAGATTTTCAAATTTCTGCAAAATCATTTGTTCAAAATCTGTCATACAAATCCCCTCCTCGAGAGTATTATATATCAAAACACCTTCTGTTGTCAAGGTAGCATACTGTTTTCCACACGGTATTTCAACGAGTGAACAAACAATAAAAATTCTATGAAAGCATGGTCATAAATACCGTGTTTTACTGTAGGGGACGGGTCGCCCGTCCCGATTTTTGAATGGTATTGGTGACAACGGGACGGGAAACCCGTCCCCTACAATAGTTTGTTAATATTTTTGGGGGAAATAATTTACTCGTTGAAATACCGTGCTGTTTTCCGCCACAGAATATCATAGGGCGGATATGGGATCCGCCCTATGAAAGATTATTTTCATCCGAGCAAAACGGCAGCAGGCTCCTTTAGCTTTGCAATAAACTTCTTGACTGCTTCGATCATAGTATAGATCGAATCGAATATCGGATAATCGGTGTTGAAGTAAGTGTGTGTCCAGTTATCATCGGTGAAATTATAAACGGGTTTGTCGTTTTCAATCGTCAGGAAGTCCTTCTCATCGAAGTATTCCTCACCGTTGATATAGAGCAGATCTCCATCCCAGCGCAGTTCCATTGTTGTCGGATTGTTTGCCTGCTTTACAAGCTTTTTTATTGTCGTGTCAAGCTTGAACATTCCCATAACATCAATATCGAGCGTATTCGGTTCGATATATGCCGCAGTTTTGCCTGAGGACTTGTTTTCGACGTTAAGAACATAATAACGGAAATTTCCCGATGGCGAAACTCCGCTTTCAAGCACCGTATCGGTCGTTTTTACAACGAAAACATTCATCACAAGGAAGAAAACAATGCAGCCGATAATGTATATCAGCAAGAATATCGTTCCGAAAACTGTTTTGACCGTTTCGTTCATCTTGCAGGAGAAAAATCCGAACAGCGTTACGATAGCAGCCGGTATAAGCAGCGGCCAGTTTCCCCAGTTCAGCAGCAGCGACGGCAGAAACGCCACAAGGTTGAGTATATTGAACACCGCTGTCAACGCCGAACGTCTTGTGTAGAACATCAGCAGTCCGACAATGACCGAGATGATCGAATAAACGACCGCAAACTTTATCGTGTTTTCAAATTCTATCTTGTAGAACACCGCAATATACGCAAAATAGAGCAGTCCTATCGTATATGCGCCGTTGAGTATGCTGACAAACATAATGAACCATTTGTTTTTCAGCACCTTCATAACTTTATCCATTTGCTTAGATCATTCCTCTCTTCGGGAACCGCCGACTTCGCTCTTTTCCGAACCGTAAACCTTAAGTGTAACGAGTATACCGACAAGCGAATTGAACACCGCAACAGCGAGGGCGATTATATTGAGTGTGATTCCGGCGGTGCAGTTTTTTTCACGGCGTTTTTTGATGCCCCTCACAAGTCCGGGTATCGAGCAGCCGTATGTCACGGCCGGAATGCAGAACGCAAATACAGTTCCGATTATTCCGAGAACAAGGCTTGAAACGCTGATTCTTTTCTTCTCTTCCATAATAAAGCTCTCCTTAGAATCTTCTTTTTCCGTTAACGTGCTTTCTGCGTCTGCGTTTTTTCGCCGCAACGGCAAGCAGCACGGTATAGATAACGATAAGTCCGACCGCTATGCCTGCTGCAAGCTTGAACCAGAACGAACTTACAAACGCTTTTGCTTTCATTATATTATAGTCAATTTGTGAAAGCTCTACGCCTTCCTTTGCGACAAGATCGACCGTACAGAGCTTTTCGCCCGAAAGCGAAAGTGTGTAGGTGCCGAGCTTCTGTCCCTTTTCGACAGGAGCCATTACCATTCCTTCCTCATCGACTGCGCCCGAGGTATCTATCTCCGTCTTGAGGTTGGAAATATCAAGCGTTGCCGGCCAGAGCGCATAGAAATCCTCCGCAGGAACGAGCAAAACATGGTCGCTGTCCTGTCCGAGCTTTACCGGAAGTTCTGTTATCTCCTGACCGGTCGAAAGTATCTTTTCATACGAGAAGTTCTCAAACGCCCATTCGTATATGTTCTTGTGATCTTCAAACTGTCCGTTCACAGCATTTCCGTCAGCGTCATACATCGGCGCACCCATTGTAACAAGAAGATAGTTGTTGCCGTCCTTGCGCGCCATGGAAACAAGGTTTCTTCCCGACTCATCGAGAGTACCTGTCTTGATTCCTCTTGCATACTGGTAGTAGTAATCCGAGCTTGGACGAAGCATTTTGTTTGTGTGGTAGATAGTTGCCCAGCCTTCAGCCTGATAGTTTGTAGCCTTCATTGTGTACTCGGTCGTGCAGGCTATCTCGACGAACTTCGGATAATTTTCAACCGCATACTTTGCAATAATAGCCATATCATGTGCATTTGTGTACTGATTTTCATCAAAAAGTCCGTGCGGATTTACAAAGTTCGTACCTGTACAGCCAAGCTCCTGCGCCTTGGCATTCATCATATCGACGAAGTTCGGTATGCTCTCGTTTCCGACATTGTAAGCCAGTATACCTGCCGATTCGCAAGCCGAATACATAAGCATCGAATACATAAGGTCGGTAACAGTAGCGATCTCTCCTCTCGAATAACCGACTGCCGAAGCGCCCTGACCGTAAAGTTCGTCAAAAACAACGAGCGGAGCTTCAAATTCGGTATTATCGAGATCGTCAACATGATCGAGAACGATTATCGCTGTCATTATCTTTGTCAGCGAAGCAGGATAGATCTTCTTAGTAGGATTTTTCTCATATACGACAACGTCCTTGTCGAGATTAATAAGCACAGCCGCCTCGCTGTTTACGGTAAAATTCGGCGTAAAAGTAACAGCCTCTGCCTTTAACGGCATAAGCAGCGAAAAAAGTATCAAAACGGACAAAAGTACCGCTAATTTTTTCATATTCGTGACCATT
>JBJEQL010000369.1:0-1747 GCA_051881735.1 Oscillospiraceae bacterium | reverse complement strand
TCAAAGAAATTTGATGAAATGCAGCAGATAGATATTCAGTCTGCCCTTGCCCTCTATGACAGCAGCTACACGATAATCTCCGACGGATTTGTTCATCTGAAGGATAAGGAATTTCTCGGTATGCTGCTGGAGAATGACATTGAATTTGCAGCTGTTATTACCGATGGCAAAAACATATCACTTGAAAAGCTGACAAAGCTGGATATACAGAATGGCTTGGATAACGGAGATTTCAATGACCTGAAGGAATATGTGGAAAGGCTCATGAAGGGTGAGAAACCATCCGAGCTTTCCATAAAGGACTGCGTTCTCCTTGACATTAAGGATATTGCATATCTTACAGCGGTGTATAAGAAGCCGTATTACAAGGATTTTCTGAAATATGTGAAGTCCGAAAATATACCCTTCAATGACAAGTTCATTGAAGCATACGAGGAATATGTTCACAAGTGCAAGATGAAATTCATCATCAGAGTATATCCCCGCAGGCGGAAGATCTGCACAAAATTTCCTTGTTGGTTTGACTACAATGTTCCAGACAATAAGGCGCAGGAGGAAATGGAGATAGACCTTACCGAAGTGGTGGGCAAGGAAGTTGAGTATGCTGACGAAAAGCTCACGAACATTGCACTTGACAGGTATCTCAGAAGCCGTGCCATGATTCCCGAAACCGTTCTGGAAATAACTCATGGAGAAAATATATATTTCTTCATTATGAAAACTGACAAGGAATATGACCGCCTGGATAATGATTCTTTCCGTAAAATTCCTTTCGATTTTGATGATATATGGACAACCATTTCGGAATGGTCGAGGGATAAAAAAATCCGCAAGGAGCTTGTTGGCGGCAAGCCCGAGATAATTGTTACTCCCGAATCCGAGTGGGAAAAGATAAATCCCCAGGACAGGGAGTATGCAAAGCGGCTGCTTGAGGAACAGGTTCAGCTCAAGGAAGAACAGCTCAGCAAGAACAAATTTATGCAGAAGCTCTGCGAGCTGAAAAGCAATGCCGAATCCGAGCTTAAAGCTAAGAAGGCACAGGCAGAGGAAATAAAGCAGAAAAAGGCTGATTTCAAGAACAGCAAAAATAACAGAAAGGACGGTGTGAATAACGCATGAGAGTTTTCATTCGTGAGGAAAAACGTGATGTGCATATCCGCATTTACGGGATAGGCGGGGAACAGCGGACAAAGGAATTTTTCGATGCTGTTTTCGTCGATATGTCCTGCGTATATCCCACCACAGAGGAAGAATGTGCCGAATACGGCACAACGGGTGTTTACACCTTTGAAAGCAGGGCGGCATTCGATAAATTCTGCGAGTATCTTGAAATTCTTCAGGAAACCCTTGATACCATTGCAGAAGCTCTTATCGACGAAAATTCCGTAGAGGAATACTGCTTTGAATATGAAAATTACCTTGTATGACGGGAGGAAAAGTAAATGAACGAACAGGAATTACAGGCACTGCTTGCGAGAGTGGCTGCCCTTGAAACAAAAAATGCCGAGCTTGAAAGCAAGTTCGGGGAGCTTGAAACACAGGTGGATACGGTCAATAAGTTCATATCCGCAATCACCGAGAGCCAGTCCCTTGAAAATACCATGAACGAAATAGAATCTGTCACAAAGCAGCTCACAAACTGCGACAAGGCTACATTTTATTGCTATGACAATACAAATGACAAGTTTTTTTCGCACGGAGATTACCGCAATTGGCAGGACGAACAGAGTGCAGGAGAGCTGAAAAA
>JBJEQL010000368.1:0-6612 GCA_051881735.1 Oscillospiraceae bacterium | reverse complement strand
CGGAGTATTTTCCAAAATCGTGCTTTCATCAAAATCAATTTTGAAGAAATTGATCATATCACGCAGCACTTCAGCTTGATCGGACATATCGCTTGCAGCTGCAGAGCTTTGTTCTGCGGTTGAGGTCGTGTTGTCGATAACCGCTGTAACGCTGTTAACGCTGTTATGAATTTCGGCGATGAGCAAATTTTGCTGTTCAGCACTTTCTGCAATGCTCTTAACTTTATCGTTGATCTCGGAAGCACCGATAACGATCTTGTCAAGTGATTCTGCTGTTGTTTTGGCGATAGCAGTTCCGCGTTTTACGTTACGCAGCGAATCCTCGATGAGTGCCGAGGTCTGTTTTGCGGCGTCTGCGCTCATGTTTGCAAGATTGCGGACTTCATCGGCAACGACTGCAAAGCCAAGGCCTGCGTCGCCTGCTCTTGCGGCTTCAACTGCTGCATTGAGCGCAAGGATATTGGTCTGGAATGCGATATCGTCGATGACCTGAATGATATCGGAGATCTGAGCGGAAGATTTTGAGATATCGTCCATTGAACCGAGCATCTTGGTCATTTCGTGGTTGCAGGAGTGGATCTGCTGTTCGATAGTTTCGACAAGTTCTTCTGTTTCCGCAGCAGATTTTGATGAATCGGAGATATGCTCAACGATTGTTTCAATTCGGTTTGAAACCTCGTTAACTGATTCAGACTGGCGCATTGCACCGCTGCTGAGAAGCTGTGAACCGGAGGCAACCTGTGCAGCTCCGAGTGTAACGGTATTTGCCGAGTCGCTGATCTTGCCGAATGTTTTTCTGAGCTGTGAAAGGATAGAATTGAAGCTTTCCTTTATTTTGACGAAATCGCCTCGGAAGTCGCCTTCCATTTCAAATGCGAGATTTCCCTCCGAGATATTGCCGAGTGCTTCGGATATCTGTTCGATGTATGTACGGAGTGCGGTTACAGTTGTTGCAAGAGATTCGGAAAGTATGCCGACTTCATTTTTCTGCTTAATGACCGGAGTTTCGGTAGAGAGGTCACCGTCTGAAAGTGCTTTAAGCCGTGTTGTAACTCCAATAATAGGATTTACAACTCCGTTCATGATAATAAAGGTACATATAAATGCGGCGATTATCAGAATTACCGAGAAAATAGCGATAATAGTTGTGGAGGTGTTCAGGGTACCGTTAAAATCGGATTCGGGAGCAATAAGTATCAGCGACCAGTCGCTGTCTTCGATAGGCGAGTATGCAACTCTGCTCGCAACGCCGTTAACGACTGCGCTTTGGCTGCCTGCTTCTCCGCCTTCGATAACAAGGGTCTGTATTGCTGCGATAGCTTCGTAAGAGCTGTCGGTTTCTGCAAGCTTATTGTAGTTCACTCCGTCAACAACATTCTGAATATCGTTGGAGGCGATCATGGTTCCTTCTGCATTGATTATGTAAGCGGTGGAGTTATCGCTGAACTGCACCGAGTCAACGATATCGGAGAGAACCTGCGCATCGAAATACATAACGAGAACATAGCTCGTTACGTTTGATGTACCCGAAACTGCAATGATAAATTCTGAGCCGCTGCCGTCTTCGTAAGGGATAGGTTCGGAAACGACCGGAATGCCCTTCGATTTGGTTTTCTGATATACTTCAAGCTCCTTGAGAGGTTCTGCTGTTTCAGCGTTGAATCTGTCCGAACCGATGAAGTAATCGCCCATTTTGAACATAGCGAAGTCCTTTACATCGAGTTTATATTCGTTGAACATATATTTAAGATAGGACAAAGCGCCTTTGGAAGCGCCGATATTGTTGCTGCAGAGGGTTTTCTGAAGAGCGGTATCACTTTTGGTTTTGAGCATGGATATCTTGGTGCTTACGTCAGACGCCGCTTCGGTCGAAAGAGGTCCCATCATCTGGTTAACGGTGGAATGGATACCCGTTGAAAGCGAGAAGAAGTTTACCAATGCAAGAAGCAGTACGACTACAAGCGACATAGCGCATACGAAGACTATGAGCTTTGTTTTTATGCTGTTTTTGTTAAGTTTGAAATCGTTGAAGCTGATCTTATGTTTTATTTTGACTTTTGGTAGTTTTTTTGCTTTGATCTTTGCCATATCTATACCCTCCCGATCGGGTGCATATTTTGGATGCTTTTTTTACATGGATTTCTTATAGTAATCCCATTATTTAAACTAATTTTAACATAAGCAAAAATATAATTAATCAATAATTTGTGAATTTTTACAATACTATAAGGAAATATTTTGTAATTTTAGTTATAATGTGATAAGAAAAAGCGCAGCCGTATGACTGCGCTTAACTTAAAAGGTTTATTTTGATCAATCTTCATAGAGTCTGCTCAGAAGAGTCTGTTCTTTCTTTTTGCGTTTTGCAAGAACAACTGCGGTTATGACGGTGATAATGCCGCCCATGCTGATGATGATTCCGACGGTCATTCCCTTGGGGAAGAAGCTCATTTCAATAGTATGCTCACCTGCGGAAACAGGAATTCCTATCAGAGCGTCCACAAGCTCAACAGGCTCGGTCTTTACGCCGTCAACCTTGATCGTCCAACCCGGTTCGTAGGAGATAGTCGTGAAGAGGATACCGTCCTCGTCGGCGGTGACTTTTCCCTTGATGTGGTCTTCCTTGAAACTTTCAATCACGAGCGGATTTTCACGAAGTTCCTCAACCGAACGTTGGAAAGCCTCTTCATCGAGATAATAGAAATATTCATCTGCAAAGAGGACTTCGTTCTTTTCTTCGGTGATGGTTGCGATGACAGAGATCTCTTCACCCTCGGAGAAACGTCCGAGCGGCTGGATGACCTCGTTTCCGCCCTCGAAGTAATAATCAAGGAATTCATTGTTCAGCCACAGATTGACCTTGCGCTCATAGCTGGAGGGGAAGTAGAGATACATCATATCTTCGGTCGGAGCAGTAAGGAGAAATTCGATATGCGAGTTCTCACCATCGATACGGGGAACGTATTTCGTATGAGTACCGTAGGTCGAGGGCTTTGCATTTTCGGGAACGATGCGGTCGATTTCGACCTCTTTGAAGTAGTCGGCTTTTGTATCCGTAACAAGTGCAGAGAAAAGTGCATTCTGGCAGATAAACGGATTGTCGCCCTCAAGCGTTACATCGAGTATATCATTGCTTGCCATAAAGCCGATAGGGAGTGCGTTCGGATTCTCGTAAACATAGAAAATATCCGTATTGTCACCGTTTGCAAGCACCATTTTATCATAATGGCTGTTTTCTGCGACTTTAATTGTTCCGTCCTCTTCGGGTTTTGCCGAGCCTTTCTCCATAACATATTTTATGCCGAGAAGCGCATCGGTGAGGTAGGTCGAGCCTTTATATTTAATATAGTGTCCGCCGTAGGAAAATCCGAGCTTGTTGAGCATTTCGATAGGTCCCGAGTTAAGCGTCGAGCTTGAATGAGAAACGCCAAACGAGCCGAATGCCATTGCGTCGTTTACAGTTCTGTGGTAGTTTGATTCGATACGGTAAACGGGTTCTTCGTCCATTTCGTATATCTTGTTTACCGTGTTTCGTCCGAGTGTGATATAGCGGTTGTAGGAGGCGTTTTTGGAATAAACAACGTCCTCGTCTATTCTGTAAAGCGTATAAGCTGAACTTGTGATAAGTTCTGCGATAACGAATATGAGAAGAACAACGGGAACAGGCTTGATATTGTAGTGCTTTTTATAAAGATATACAAGCAGAGCGTAAAATGCACCCAAACCTATCGTGAACCATACCGTTGCAAGCAGCGTTACGTTTTCAAGACCCTGCTTGTCAATATACAGAACATAAGCCGCAAGCACGAAGAACATTCCGCCTATTTCTTTCGGAGTTACGCCCTCAATGCGTTCAAAAGCCTGCGCTGCCATGAAGATGAGCAGGAAGCTGCACATGAACGAATAGCGGTAGGGAAGCCAGTTCGGAACCTGCAGACCGTGCCATACGATATCTACCGTTGACATATACATTGAAAGGATTATCAGAAGTGTGAGCATTCCGCAGCCGATCTTTTTGCGCAGCTTTATATTATTGTTCATAAAGAACAACGGCACAAGGATTATCGTCAGAACGCCGCAGTAAACGACAGGCGAACCCTCGGGACGGCAGGTGTCATAAACGTTCGGCAGGAGATTTACAAAGAAATCTGCGAAGTCGAACTGCGTTTTCATTGTGAAGTTCGGTGTTGAGAACTCAAATTTACCGAGTTTTAACGAATAGTAGAGTGGGATCAGCAGCCATGCCGAGCATATTGCGGAAAGAAGTCCTGAGCAGGCGAAAAGAGAGCCGCTTTTAATAAAGTCGGTAAATTTGAACGGAACCGATGAATCGGAAATGAAAAAGAAATACGCAATGAAATAAAGTATGCAGAAAATTGCGGTCATCCAGCCGATATAGAAGTTGGCAATGAACATCAGCGTCAGCGGAATGACGAAATAAAGCCATTTTTTCTCGTCAATGAGCTTGTCGATGCCCTTGCAGATAAGCGGCAGATAGATAAGTCCGTCCAGCCACATCGGATCCATAAGCTGTACGATCATATATGCCATGAGCGAGTAGATAACGCTGAATATAAGCGAGGTGCTGCCGCTCATTTTTTTATGGTAGCCGAGGAAATGGCACATCGTAATGCTTGCCGTGCCGACCTTGCAAAGCTGCATGATAAGGATAGAAGCGGTCATTATTGACCTCGGCAGCAGCATTACAATAAACATGAACGGACTTGCAAGATAGTATGCGAAAATGCCTATCGTTTCGCCCGACAGATTTCGGCTCCATGAATTGACAAGGCTACCGTTTCCATGCAGAGCGTCACGCAGGTTCTCATAGTAATAGACATACTGACCGTTCAGGTCGAGCACAAGAACGGACTCCTGCCCGAACGGATATATCCCGAAAATGGCATAAGCAATAAAAAGGATCGCCGCAGGTATCAGAAACGCAAAAAGATATATTCTCTTGCTGTATAAAAACGACCAAAGATTGAATTCAAGAGTGATCGGAGCTTTATTTTCTTTCAAGATCAATTTTCCTTTCCAAACAAATGTTGACATACATATACTATTATACATGTTTTTTGCCGTTTTTACAATAGTTTTGGAAAATTTATTTGGAAAAATAAAAACGCTGCATATTTCGGCAGCGTTAAGTGGATATATTATTATTATGCATAACTGCAAGGGTCGGACGAGCTTTCGGCAATTTCAAAAGGAAGCTGTGGCATATCCTCGGCAAAACGCTTTTTCAGGTAGGGAATAACAATGTTCTCTGTGTGAAAATGACCGCAGTCGAAAAGCGTTACACCGCTGTTGAGGGCGGTTATCATCTGGTCGTGCTTGACATCTCCTGTGATATATGCGTCAGCGCCGAGCTTCAATGCGTCAGGGAGCATACTTCCTGCGCCGCCCGAACAGAACGCAAGCTTTCGTATAGGTCTGCCGCTTCTTGTGTATCGGACAACGCTGCAGCTGAAGATATCCTTGAGTATTTTTGCCGCCTCGGACGGTTCGATTTCCTGCTCCAAGCCGCAAACAAGACCGTAGCCAAATTCGCCGCCAACGTCTTCAACAAAACATTCCGATTCGGAAAGTCCGAACGGCTTTTTCAGTATATCATAGATAATGTCGTTTATGCCGCCTTTTGCAAGGTCGAGCGGTGAATGAAAACACAGGCAAGATATACCGTATTTTACTGCACGGCAGGCAGGATTTTTGTCTGAAAGCGAATAAAGCGGATTATATATTACAGGATGATGTGCAATGATAACATCTGCGCCCTTTGCCAACGCTTCCTCAACGACTTCGTTCGTGATATCGAGCGCAGCAAGCACTTTCTCTGCCTTATCCTCGGGCGAGCCGACAAGAAGTCCCGAATTATCGCCCCTCTGCATGAGTGAAAGCGGCGCAATGCGGTCCATTTCGTTAAGAATATCTTTAACTTTATATCCGTTCATTGTTTTGATTTCCTTTCAAGGGTCAGTATTCTTTTCCTGCGGCAAATTTTGCTATCTGCTCAGAAAGCGCCAAACGCTCTTTGGCTTGTTCAGGATTTCCCGAAGCGGAAAGAGCGTCCGATTCCTTTTTCAGCTTATCCGACAAAGCGCATAGCATACGATTTGCAGTTTCATCCGATGGGGGAAGCTTTCCAACAAGCGTTTCAAGCTCGCTTATTTCATGTTTGCTGCCTGAAAACGTTGCATTCATAACGGTATAAAGGCGGTTTCCTTCCGAAACTGCTTTTTCTTCAAGCAGTTCAAAACCGTTCTCGGCAAGAAAACGGCGTAAGTACGGTGATTTTGTCATTGGCTGCAGGACAAGGTTGATTCCGTTAAGGCTTTTCTGCGACAGTATTTTTGCGATAAGCTCTCCGCCCATTCCTGCGATGATGATATCGGTAACGCCGTCAAGGTCTATATTTTCAACGCCGTCCGAAAGAACAGCGGCATATTTTCCGTTTAGTTTGTGCTTTTCAAGCGTAGTTTTTGCCGATTCGAGCGGCATTTCGTTTATATCTGCGGCAATTGCGAAGCTGCATTTTCCCGACAGCAGCAGTTCTGCGGCAAGGTAGCCGTGATCCGTGCCGACATCGCAGGCTTTTTTACCTTTGACAAA
>JBJEQL010000367.1:0-1749 GCA_051881735.1 Oscillospiraceae bacterium | reverse complement strand
CGCCTTCCATAGCCTGAGCCATGATCTCGTCGTTGATCTTTCTGCCGTCCTCATAATACTGAGTACAAGCTTCTGTTGTGATAGTAAAGCCCTGGGGAACAGGAAGTCCGATCTCGGTCATTTCAGCAAGGTTTGCGCCCTTACCACCGAGAAGGTTACGCATAGTCATATTACCTTCTTTAAAAGTATAGACCCATTTTTTAGCCATTGGTATTACCTCCAGATATAATAAGTTATTTCCGCATTCCAAGCAAAAAGCAGACTCCCTGTCAACTTTTCACTTCTGCGGTCATAGATATATTATAACAGATTTTATTCTTCATTTCCATAGTTTTTGGCCGGGCTTGACTACAAAATTATATACAAATTTTTTGGTTATTTTGCATAAAGAAGCTACAATAGTTACAAAGTCAAAAAATACTATTGAAATTTGTCGGAAAATATGAGATAATTATAAAGGATATTGACGTTTGAATTTATATGTATCGAATGTACTATTATATATATCAAGGGGATCTGCTGTATGATCAATAAATGTGCCGTGATACTTGCCGGCGGTCAGGGAAAAAGAATGAGATCCGAGCTTCCGAAGCCGATGTTTGAAGTTCTCGGAGAGCCTATGCTCGAATGGGTGATAAAATCCTGCGAGGAATCGGGTATTTCCGATATATGCGTTGTAAAAGGCTATAACGCCGAAGTTATCGAGGATTACCTCGGCGGCAGATATGACACCGTTCTTCAGGAAGAACGCAAGGGCACCGGCCATGCCGTTATGACTGCTATTGACTGGCTCAAAAGCAAAAACGCAGAAAATGTCATCATTCTCAACGGAGATGCACCGTTTGTTGACGCTGAAACTATCAGCGCTGCATTCAAGCAGCATGAAGAAAGCCGTAACGCCGTTACCGTTATAACCGCAGAAATATCCAATCCGTTTGGTTACGGCAGAATACTCCGCTCGGGTGATGGAAGCAGGATTTGCGGCATCGTTGAGGAAAAAGACGCTACAATCGAACAGAAAAACATTCACGAGATAAATTCCGGAGCTTACTGGTTCAAAACCGACAAGCTCATAACGGCACTCGGCGAACTTAAACCGAACAATTCACAGAATGAATACTATCTTACCGATACTGTATTTATCTTGCTTGATATAGGAGAACGTGCCGAAGCCTATAAATCCGAAAATCCCGATGTTGTCCTCGGCGCAAACGACCGCAAGGGTCTGCTTATGCTCAACGACACAGCACGGAAAACTATCATCGGCAAGCTGCTTGACAGCGGCGTCGAATTTCTCTGCACAGACGGAGTTTCTATCGGCAGAAATGTCAAGATAGGCGCAGGAACTAAGATCTTACAGGGTACAATAATAAAGGGCGATACACTTATCGGCGAAAACTGCACGATCGGCCCGAACTGCCTTATCGAAAACTGTGAAATAGGCAAGGATACAACGCTCAACTATGTTCAGGCTTATGATTCCGTTATCGAGGACAGCGTTAAGATTGGTCCGTTCGTTCAGCTTCGTCCAGGAAGCCACATAAAATCGCACGTTAAGATCGGCGATTTTGTTGAAATAAAGAATTCCAGCATCGGCGAGTACACATCGGTTTCACACCTTACTTATGTCGGCGACAGCGATGTCGGCAGAAACGTCAACTTCGGCTGCGGAGTTGCGACCGCAAACTATGACGGTGAAAACAAGTTCCGCACAAAGATCGGCGACAATGCTTTCATCGGCTGCCATAC
>JBJEQL010000366.1:0-1757 GCA_051881735.1 Oscillospiraceae bacterium | reverse complement strand
AGAAGCTGAACAGCTGTGAGCTGACCGTCGCCCGTGGTAGAGAAATCTCTGAAAATAATATGTCCCGACTGCTCTCCGCCGAGATTGTAGTCATTGGCAAGCATCTGTTCGATTATGTATCTGTCGCCGACCTTTGTCGAAACGATGTTTATATTGCTTGATTTTGCAAAGTGCGAAAAACCAAGATTTGTCATGATCGTTACAACAGCCGTATTTTTTTTGAGCGTACCCTTGTCACGCATATCTCTTGCAAAAATAGCAATAAGCTTGTCGCCGTCGAGTATCGCACCGTTTTCATCCACAGCAAGACATCTGTCTGCATCACCGTCAAAGGCAACTCCGATATGGCATTTATTCTTAACAACAAAATTCTGCAGCGGTTCAAGGAAAGTAGAACCGCATTTGTCGTTTATGTTTGTACCGTTCGGCTTGTCATTGAGCATAAGTACAGATGCGCCAAGACCCGAAAAAAGCTTTTCAGCCGTTGAGCTTGCAGAGCCGTTTGCACAGTCAATAGCAACTCTTATTCCGCTTAAATTGTGATCAACGGTTTTCATAATGCTTCTTATGTAATCCCATTCAGCGTTTTTGTCATAGGTAATTCTGCCGAGATTAGCTCCGCCTGTGATCTGTTCCTTGATTTTTTCGGGGGTATCGAGAATGAGCGCTTCGATCTCTTCTTCGATATCATCGGAAAGCTTGAAACCCTTTCCTGAAAAAAGCTTTATTCCGTTGAATTCCATGCTGTTGTGTGAAGCGGATATCATGATGCCTGCATCGGCTTCTCTTTTCTGAACAAGGTATGCCACAGCAGGAGTCGGAACAACACCGAGAATAACTGCGTCTGCTCCGATAGAACAGATTCCTGCAGCAAGAGCAGCTTCAAGCACATCAGATGAAATTCTTGTATCTTTGCCGATAAGAATTTTGGCTTTTTTATGTGATTTCTGAGTAAGTACCATTGCCGCAGCTCTGCCTATCTGCATTGCCATTTCGCAGGTAAGCTCTGTAATTGCAACCCCTCTTGCTCCGTCAGTACCAAATAGTCTTCCCATAATTATCTCCATTCCGCCGTTTTGCGGCAAAAAATTACTCAAATGTCAGCTGATCGTTGTCATCGTCAGCGTTTCCTTTGTATTCATAACCAAGATGCTTGTATGCAAGCGCAGTAGCGCAGCGTCCTCGCGGAGTGCGCGAGATGAAGCCAAGCTGCATAAGATACGGTTCGCATACGTCTTCAAGCGTGACAGCTTCTTCACCAATTGCCGATGCAAGCGTTTCCAGTCCGACAGGACCTCCGCCGTATCCTTTAATAATCATATTCAGCATACGCTTATCCATATTATCAAGACCGAGTGAATCTACTTCAAGACGGTCAAGTGCAATTTTTGCGATATCCTCAGTTATTTTTCCGTCACCGATGACCTCTGCGAAGTCACGAACACGCTTCAAGAAACGGTTTGCGATTCGCGGAGTACCTCTTGAACGGCGAGCAAGCTCCGTTGCACCTGCCTTGTCACAGGCTATTCCAAGAATAAAAGCTGAACGTATGATAATATCGGAAAGCTGTTCAACGCTGTAAAGTTCCAATCTCATGATCACGCCGAAACGATCACGAAGCGGCGATGTGAGCTGACCTGCTCTTGTTGTAGCGCCTATCAGCGTAAACTTCGGCAGATCAATACGCAGCGAACGTGCTGACGGACCTTTTCCTATAATGATATCGAGCGCATAATCTTCAAGCGCAGGGTAGAGGA
>JBJEQL010000365.1:0-6665 GCA_051881735.1 Oscillospiraceae bacterium | reverse complement strand
AGCCTGTCAATACCCCTTTGGATATGAGCGGCAGAGTTATCCTGCGGAAAATATAGAATGGGCTGCTGCCGAAGACCTGTCCTGCGGAAATAAGGCTGTCACTTATCTGAGTAAACGATGAAGACACATATTGTATCGTGTACGGCAGAAACAGCACCACATAAGCAAGTATCATTATTCCGAAGGTGTTGTAGAGCGGTATAATATTATATATCCTGTTCCAGAAAAGCATTATCCCGATAACAAGGACAATGCCCGGCAGCATTTCGGGCAGCATACCAATAGCTTCAACGACATTTTTGGATCGTGACTTTGAGTTTCTTACAGCAATAACTATCAATGTTCCGAGTATTGCACATATCGTGGCGGAAACCACAGCAAGAATAAAGCTGTTGAGGATAGCCTGCACGCCCTTCTGATTTTCGGTAAAGAGTTCGATGTAATGCTGAAAGGTAAAATTGCCTGCTTTGAAGCCTACACCTCTGAGGTTTATGAGAGAGGTGGAAATAACGGAAAAATAGGGTATTCCTATGGATATGGCAATGACCGCAATAATGTATATCCAGCCGATAATTTTTGCAGGAAGGGACAGCTTTGCCGTGTTAAGTCGGCTGCCCTTACCGCTTACAAGAGCATAGCTTTTTCGTGCAGTTATGTAATTCTGCAGCATCCACATTCCGAGGCAAATTCCCACCAGCACCGACGCAAGCACAGCTGATTTGCCGAATTCGATGGGCGCTACCGTTGCATAGCGGTGGATCTCCGTGGTGAAAACGTTAAAACCTATTCTCTTGCCAAGAGTAGCGGGAGTGCCGTATTCCGCAATGGTTTTTACGAAAACAAGAAGCGCACCGATAGCATAATTTCCGCTTAATAACGGCAGGAAAATTTTTCTCAGCCGTCTGCCGAAGCCTGCACCGAATACTGCTCCTGCTTCTTCAAGGCTTGATGGAATATTCAGCATTGCATTTTTTAAAATGGTCAGCATAAAAGGGAAAACGTGAAGACTCATTACAAGCACAAGTCCGCCGAAGGTGAAAAATACTTTTTCACAGCCTTCCGTAAAAGGCAATAGCTGCTGAAGCAGACCTCTTTTCTGCATAAAAAGTATCCAGCCCATTGAAGCAATGTACGGCGGAGTCATAAAGGGTATCATAAAGATAATATCGAAGAATCTGTATCTTGCAAAATCTGTCCGTGCAAAAAGATACGCTAACGGCGCTGCAATTACTGTTGATAGCAAGGTAACAGCCACACCCAGCAGAATTGAATTCAGTATCATCTTTGCATTCTTGTCTTCCGTCAATGTCTGCCACGCCGAACCAAAATCAAGGCGGCCATCAGTTATGACCGCCTTGAGAAAAATGGTTATTAACGGACAGAGTATCAGGAAAAACAGAATTGCCGCAAGGAGGATAAGCGGAAAACGTTTTTTGGTACCTGTCATTGTATCACCTTTTTACTTTGTGCAAAGCTCGTTGATCTTTGCTGCTGTATCGCCTGAGATCTCCATCATAGCGTCCCAGTCACATTCTATCTGAGGAATGTCAGCAAGATTTGTTCTGTTATCACAGGTAATATCGCTTCTTCCGGGGAGCAGGTAAGCGCTGGCAACAAGCTGCTGCGCTTCATCGGAGAAAAGATAATCCACAAATGCTTTTGCGTTGTCCGGATTGGGAGCGGTGTTCATTATCATTGCAGGACGAGGATTTACAACCGTTCCGCCTGCAGGATAGTAGATATTCAGCGGTTCGCCCTTAGCCATAGAGGAATATGCGTTATAATCAACGCCTGCAACAAGTATGCCGACTTCACCCGTTGTGACCGCTTCAAGAGCCGCTTTGTTTGCACCGGGAACTATCATTCCGTTTGCAGCCATTCCTTCAAATGCGTCCCAGCCGTATTTATTTACAAAGCCTGCGGCAAAATCCTTGCAGGAACCTGATTTTTCCGGGTCGGGAATAGCAAGCATATCCTTGTATTCTTCATTTGCAAGCTCTGCCCAGTCTGCCGAAAGCTCGGGGATAAGAGTGGTGTTATAAATCACGCCCACAGCAGAAGCGCTGTAACCGAAAAGCATAGAATCGCTGTCTATCCAGCCATCTATGACCTTATCTGCGTTTGCAGGGGTATAGGACATTATCTTGCCATCGTTTTTCATTGAAAGACCGTCAGACCATGACGCAAGGATAACAACATCGGCAACGGGATTTGCTTCTTCTGCTTCAAGTCTTGCAAGAATTTCGCCTGTCGTTCCCTGAAAGACCTCCACTTCAACGCCTGTTGATGTTTTAAAGCCTTCCGCAATTTTATCTGCAAGACCTGCAGGAGAGGGCATATATACTGTGACCTTGCCCGAAAGTTCGGTGTTTTCGGAAGCGTCCGATTCGGTTATTACGTCCGCTTCTGTTGTTTCAGCATTAGTTTCCTACTTGGTTTCCGCTGTTGTCTGTGCAGCTGTTGTATCCGATGTTTCGGATGATGTCTGTTCGGAACAGCCTGCTGCCGCCATACACATTGATGCTGCAATAACAGCAGCTACGATTTTTTTGATCTTCATGTTTTTTACTCCTTACAATGTAATAATATTGCTTTTATTTATGTAAATGGGAAGTGAATTTCCCACAGACATTCTTTTGTTTGAAAGAAAACTCCAAATCTCGCCGCAATGGTCAAGCATTATCTGATACGAGCCGCCAAGGAACTGAACGGACTTTACGACCGTATCAAATCTCACAGCATTTTCCATAGGTACATCGCTTGCCGATTCGGGACGGAACATATTGTTTTCGTCTATCCAGTTTGAGGAACCCACAAATCTTGCTGTAAATTCCGTAACAGGCGCAGAGTATATTTTTTCGGGGACATCATATTGTTCGATAATGCCCTCCGACATAACTGCTATCATATCGCTCATACTCATAGCTTCTGTCTGATCGTGGGTAACGAATACAGCTGTTATTCCAAGACGAGTTACAAGCTCACGCAGCTCGGTCCTCATCTGCTCCCTCAGAAGTGCATCAAGGGCAGATAGCGGTTCGTCGAACAGAATACACTGCGGCTCTATTACTATTGCTCTTGCAAAAGCAACTCGCTGCTGCTGTCCGCCGGAAAGCTGATTGGGATAACGATCCGCAAACTCGTCCAGCTTTACGGCATGGAGCGCCGTTCTGACCTTTTGGTCAAGCTTCGCTGTTTTCCCCTTTGTCCTAAGGCCAAAAGCAACGTTTTCGTATACGGTCATATGTGGCCATAAAGCAAAATCCTGAAAGACAAAACCAAGTCCACGCTTTTCGGGAGGAATATTTACCCCCTTTTCCGATGAGAAGATAAGCCTGTCATTAAAGAATATCTCACCGCTGTCGGGAGTTTCAAGTCCGGATATCATTCGCATCAGCGTTGTCTTTCCGCATCCCGAAGGACCAAGCAGGGTAGTGAAACTGCCGTCATTTATTGTAAGATCAAGCGGTTTGATGACCGTCTTATTGCCGAATGATTTTGTAATTGCTGAAAGTTTTATTTCCACTTTTTCACTTCCTTATTTGAAAATTATATTATATCAATGTAAGATCAACTACTTTAGGGCGGAAGCTGTTTTTTCCTGCCGCTTTGACAGTCACATTGTATGAATATACATATCAAAAGCTTCATTTCATAGCAGTTGTTTCCCACGGCTGCGGCTTTGAAAAATAATATCCTTGGGAATATCTGATACCCATTTCTTCGATAATGTGTTGTATTTTTTCATTTTCCACAAATTCGGCAATCACCTGAGTTTTATTATTGCTGCACCAGCTTGCAATAAAGCCCACAAATTGCAGACATTTTTCATCATCACATATCGAACGGATGATCTCTCCGTCAATTTTCAGATAATCAGCGTCAATTCGGAGAATGTGCATAAGATTTGAAAATCCGCTTCCGAAATCGTCAATGGCTATCATTGCTTTCTTTTCGTGTATCCTATCGGCAAATTCTTTTAGGTACTGGTAATCGGTGACTTCCTCTGATTCCACCAATTCAAAAATGAAATTCTCGGGGTGAGAGGCTTGGTTAAGATATTTGAATATAACCTTTATCATTTCACGGTCGTATATATCACGGACATTGAGATTTATGGTTACTTTTACATCGCTGTCAATAAACATCTCCATGACTTTTTTTACCATGTTTACAGACAACAGCTCATATAGATCATATTTTTTTGCAACAGGCAGGAACTGATCGGGAAAGAGTATTTTACCGTTTTTATCGGATATTCTCATAAGTGATTCAAATATGCCGAACTGCTTTTCATTATTATCGTAAATTCCTTGAAAATACGGCACCATACGATGCTCCGAAAGTGCATCTCTAATGACCTGAAGAATATGTATTTCCTCTGTTTTATCCATTATGCTGTCAGCTATCTGTTCGTATCTTACAAAAGAAAAATTATGCTCCAAGCCGTATTGTAAAGCCGTTTCGGCTTTGTGAAGAGGCTCATTTTTATCCTCTACAACAGCGCATTGATATGACAGCTTAACATCATTTAAAGAGATAGAATTAAGAAAATGAAGCGTATCCTCTGCAATATGTTCAAAAGAATCGGTGCTGATCTTATCATCGGCAGCAATAAGCAGAGAAGAGGTTTCGTAGCTGTAAATATGAATGATCCCTTGCTCATTCAACCTCTCGGTAACATTACTGTAAACCTTTTTCAGTTCCTCAAAGATCTCCTTGCGTCCTACGAAAAGCTTGATCATTTTTTCATTGTTAAGAACATACAGAGCAATCTTATTCAGATGAATATGCTCCCTCTCGTTAAGATAGCAGAACTGATTATCCAGTCCCAGCGCTTCATTTCGCAGAAGAGAGCTTTTTATCTTATTTTGCTGATTTAATATCTGTTCGTTGAGCTGTCTGTTTCCCGAAGCAAGAAGGTAATTCACAGCTTTGACATTGTTTTGACGGATAGCCGAAGAGTCGGAAAAATCTCTGCTCCTGAGTGGAATATGAGTGTTTTCATGTTCTGACAAAGCGGCAATGGCAAAGGTGAAATTTGCAAAATAGTTTTTATTATCCCTGCAAACGATCTCACCCGAAAGCAAAGCGCCGCTGATGTTTGTGGTTGTGAACTGCTCGGTTTCCCATTTTGCGCAGCCGTGCATTACTATCATTCTGGATTGACAGTCATACGCAAAAAGCAGCTCGGAGGGAGCTTGTTTCAGGTCCTTATAGACAGTCCGCATTTCATCCAAAGTTTTCTGCGGATTAAAATATCCCGAATAAACTGCAGATCCGATTGGAAGTTCACAGGAAAGCTCAAGACATTCTTCATTTTTGCGTTCGTATTTTACAAAATAAGGTATCTGAATGTCATCTTCCCTTATTATCGGAAATAAAACCGAAAGCTCCGGGTCGTTTTCAAGCTCTGTTTTATCAATAAATTCTGAATACCACTTTGAACCGCTCATTCCGTCTATTCTTTCAAGAAAGCATTTACGGGATTTTGTAACTGTACAGCTTTTTCCGGAGTTGTCGGCGCCGCATACGAAGTTTTCATAAACGGAAAGTTTATCGGAGGAAATAAACACCGCAGAAATAGCTTTTTCGGAAGCCGTGCTGCCTTCAAGTACGTAGGAACGGCGCTTTTTTGTCTTATAGCCTGCCGCTCCGCCAAGCATTTTCACTCCCGGGTTTTTCTTGTTTATCAAATCGGCAAGCTTTATTCCTTTGGTAAATCCTGCAGGCAGAAAAATGAGTAAAAATCCGTTTCTGTCTTTTATCAGCTTTCCGGAAAGCTCTGCACATAACTGTTTTTCGTTTTTATATTTTTCAATCAATATAGAATCAACTTCGCATTTGTCGAATGTAACAATTGATACAAGGCATGAATCGGGAATGATTTTCCCATCAAGAATAACTCCCGATGTGGAGCAGCCGATGATTTTGGCATTTGGAAGCAGCTCGTTTATTTCTGCCGACAATATACTCATTTCATCTGCCGAATGAATTGAACTGTGAATGCGGATAAGTGCCTGCTTGCTTCTGTCTATCTCTGTTCCGTTAAGGAAAATATCGAATTTCTGCTTGTTCTTATACAGATGATTATATACTTTCATACATTATCTTCTTTCATTTAAGAATACGTCAATATTATCGTATCTTCGACTTCAAAGTATTCCATATATTTCAATTTATCAAGCAAATTTTACAACGCCAAAATCAGCTTGTCAATAAGAATTACAAAAGCTTTCCGTACATTTTACAAAGCGTTTATGTAGCATATTTGAATATTAACATTGGAGAATAATAATGTGCTGGCGAAAATTAAGCAAAATGCATCTGTTGTGAAAAAAATCCTATGATATTATTACAATGGCGTCGAATCCAAATTAAAAATCATAGGAGGCTTTTTTCTCAGAATAATTAATACTTCAAGAGTTATGTGAATTCAGACATATTTCCTCTCTGCGTCAGAGGTTTCTGTAAATGCTCTTTCATTAACTTAAATATGCAACTAAACATAACCAAATTCATATAAATGCGTAAAGAAAAGTTGGTGGACAATTGATTCATTTCATTGTATAATATAAAAAAACATGAAAGGAATCAAGGTCATGGTGAGAAAAATAATGAAGATATTAGGGATCATAGTTTTGGCAGTATTAGTAGTAGGTGCT
>JBJEQL010000364.1:0-1762 GCA_051881735.1 Oscillospiraceae bacterium | reverse complement strand
ATAAGATACGCAGCAGCCTTTCGACCAAAACGGAGGTCTTTCCGCTTCCTGCGGCAGCGGAAACGATGACCGATGTGTCCCTCGCTTCGATAGCTTCAAGCTGCTTATCTGTCCATCTATTCTCAGCCATTGTCTTTTCCTCCTTCCTCACGCATGATATCGTTCAGTTTTTCTCTCATTTTATCCGCCGCATCGGGCGCATATTCCCTCTTTATGATATTCGGATAGTTTCCGCATACCGAGCTGTAATCGCAGTACGAGCAGGGCGAAACATTTCCGTTTATAAGCGGTTCAGCCTCGATTTTTCCGCTCTTTATGCCCATTGCGGTTTCTTTTAAGATATCTTCGGAATATTTTCGCAACGCTGCTATCTCATCCTCTGAAATCACGCTTGATGTGCTGTAAAAATCACCGTCATTCTTGATTTTTACGGGGATAAATGTTCCGTTAAGACCGTTTTCCATTGCGCCTGCGATATCCCTGTCGGCAAGAACGATACCGTCCATTTTGCATCCGCTTTTTTCGTATGAAAGCTTATCATCTTCGCTTGGAGCTCTGCCGAGCGTGGGAACATTGTCCTTTGCGTGCATATAAAGCACTCCTGCAGGCAGAGCGTCATGATATTTTCCCTCATTAAGAGGTGCGTCAGGGTTCGTTACAGCAAAAATGTACAGAAGCATCTGCATATTTATACCATAATAAAGGTCGGCAAGCGAGAATACCTTTGAACCTGTCTTGTAGTCAACAACACGAACGTATGTCATGTTGTCCTTAACAAATGTGTCGATACGGTCGACTGCTCCGACAAAGCTTACAACGGTATTGTCGGAAAGCCTGACAATAGTCGGTTTTTCATCGCTGTTTTCACCGTATGAAAGCGTGTATTCAAAGCTTGACGGCGAAAAATCCGACTGTGAGAATTCAAGCTTCAATCTGTATATAATATCCGTCAACGTTTCGGCAAGCCGTCCAAACGCAGCTAAAAAGCGCTTTGTCTTGCCATAGTTTCCGCCGACTTCTGCCGAAGCGTAATATTCCCCGAGCTTTTCTTTTACAATAGCGGAAATATCCTTTCGCTCCATTTTAACAAAGCTGTCCTTGTCATGCTCCTTTAAGAATTCGCAAAGGCAGTAATGCACCGCAGTTCCTTTTGACGGAGCGGAAAGCTCAACACGCTGACGTGGGATTATGCGCAAGCCTTTTTTGCAGAAATATATGAAAGGACATTTTCTGTAATCTTCAAGACGTGAAGCAGAAAGGCTGATATTGCTGCCGAAAAGCCGTTCAGCGTTCTCTCTGCGAAGCGAATGCCTGCCCTTGACAGGCTCATCTGCAAGGCGAAGCTTTTCACGGTTATCCGCCGAATAGTCCTCCAGCGCTGCGCGAACGCTCGCAATATCAGCATCGTTCCTGCGAAAAGCTTTTATATACTGATAATATGCGTTCTGCTCGGTCGTACAGAAAAACAGTATTCCCAAATCTTTTTCCGTAAGCTTTATCTTACCGAACATTCCCTCAAGCTGCCTTACAGCGAAGGACGGATAGAGCGGGCTTCCCGAAACGCTTGCCACGGGATATGTAACATAAAGCCGCTCACGGGCAGCCGAAAGCACCGAATACGCAACAAAGCGCTCCTCGGAGTTCTTTTCCCTCAACGAGCCGCCTATCTCTATCTGTGCAGCACGGAAACGCTCTGTGTCCTTGTCTGAGAAAAGCGGTGACGGCTTCGGCGCATACGGAAATGTTCCCTCGTTCGCACCTA